>CAZZZR010000206.1:2228-4921 GCA_964658605.1 uncultured Caulobacter sp.
CCCCAGGCGCCGACGGTGGGGTTCTCCCAGTCGTCCTCGACGAAGCGGATGTCGTGCAGCGTGGGGTCGAGCCCGATCGCCTTCAGCGAGCCGAGGTAGAGCTCCTGCAGGTTCTCAGGGTTGGGCTTCAGGATCACCTGGAACTGGTAGTAGTGCTGCAGCCGGTTCGGGTTCTCGCCGTAGCGGCCGTCCGCCGGGCGGCGCGAGGGCTGCACATAGGCGGCCTTCCAAGGCTGCTTACCCAGCGCCCGCAGCACCGTTGCGGGGTGCAGCGTGCCGGCGCCGACCTCCGTGTCGTAGGGCTGCAGCAGGAGGCATCCCTGCTCGCTCCAGTAGCGCTGCAGCGTCAGGATCAGGTCCTGGAACGGCAAGGCCGCCTGGGGGGTCGAGGAGGCGGCGCTCATGGCTCCTGGGCGCGGACAGAGGGCGCAAACGAAAGGCGGCGGACCCTAGGGCCCGCCGCCTTCCCGATCAACCCGATCCCCGCGCAGGGACCTTAGGCGATCAGTGCTTCTTCTTGGACGACTTCTTGGTCGTCGTGGTGGACTTGGTGGTCGCGGTGTCGTCGGTCGCGGAGGCTGCGGCGGCGGGCGGCGGCACGTAGTCGGGCGAGAGCACCTTGTCGATCGGATAGATCACGCCGTTTGAGGCCTGCACCTGGGACTGCAGCGCGGTCGCGTCGTTGATCTTCACCATCTCGCCCGAGCCGTCGAGCGTGACGGGCTTGTTGGCGACGGTGGTGATCGGCGTGGCGCTATGGCCCTTCAGCGGGGGCACCTTGGCGTTGATGACGTGGTAGGTGAGCAGCGCCTGCAGCTTCTGCAGGTTGGCCGGGTCCTTCAGGTCGAGCGCGGCGGGCGGCAGGGCGGCGAAGGCGGCGTCGGTCGGCGCCAGCACCGTCAGGTTCGGGGCGGTCTTCAAGGTCGAAGTCAAGTTGGTCGCGTCGGCGATCTTCAGCAGCGTGGTGAACTGTCCGGAGGCCTGCAGCACCGCGACGATGTCCGCGCCCGACGCCGGCGTGATCGGCCGGAAGGCGCCCCCCGTCGCCGGCGTCATGCCCACCGCCGCCGTCGCGCCCGTCGTCGTGGCGGGCGCCTGCACCGGCGGCGTTCCCACCGAGGCGGCCGGCGGGTTCACCGCCTGACCCGCAGGGGCCGTCTGCGTCGTCGTGGTGGAGGTCGTCGTCGTGTTCGTCTGGCCCGTGGTCTGGGCGGAAGCGACGGTGACGAGGGCGGCGCTGGCGGTCGCGGCGAGCAGCAGGGCGGTCAGTCTCATGAAGTCTCCTGGGTGGCCCGGCGGCGCGCGGGGCGCCGCCGTGTCGGTCCCGACATCAACACCCAAGCTCCATGTCGGTTTCACGGCGCGGCCGAGGCGCCAGCGCCCAGATCCGATGGCCGATCAGCTCCAGGGACCGCCCAACCGGCACGCCCGCACCCAGCAACCGGGCGCCTCGGCGGCGGTCCAGCGCGCGAGCCGCGCCTGCGCCCGCGCGTCCTTCGCCAGGGCGAAGACGGTCGCGCCCGACCCGGAGAGCCGGACCAGCGCGGCGTCGGGCGCCTGGCGGACTACCGCCAGCGTGCGCGCCACGTCGGGCGAGAGCGCCGCGGCCGGCGCCTCCAGGTCGTTGCGCAGGGGCGCGGCCCAGGCGATCAGCGCCTCCGAGTCCAAGCCTGCCGGAAGGGACGGCAGATCGGCGGCCGTGGGCCTCCCCGCGTCGTAGGCGCGGTAGACGGCGCCGGTGGGCGAGGGCGAACGCGGATTGACCAGCACCGCGTGCAGCACCGGCAGGGTCGGCGGCGCGGCGAGCACGTCTCCGCGCCCTGTGCCGACCACCGGGCGGGCGCGCAGACAGGCGGGGCCGTCGGCGCCGAGCTGGCCCGCGATCGCCTCCAGCTCGGCGTCGGAGAGATCGGGCGCGAAGGCGTCGCGCAGGAGGACGAGCGCCGCGCCCGCATCGCTGGACCCTCCCCCCAGCCCGGCCGCGACGGGGAGCGCCTTGTCGAGCGTGAGGCGGAAGCCCCGCTCCGGCGTCCCGACGCGGGCCAGCAGCGCGCGGGCGGCGCGCCACACGAGGTTGCCGTCCCGCGGCGCGCCCGCCAGATCCGGCGCGAACTCGCCCGTGACGTCGAGCTCCTGCGTGGCGCAGGGCGCGAGCGTCAGCCGGTCGCCCACGTCGGCGAACAGCATGAGGCTGGCGACGGGGTGGTAGCCGTCCGACCCAGGCGGGCCGACGTGTAGGAACAGGTTGACCTTGGCGGGCGCGAGCCGCGTCGTCGTCCGCCCGACGATTCCAGGCATGGGCGGCTCAGGACGCCCGGGCGACGACGGCCTTGGGGACCGGCGGCCCGTCGCGCAGCTTCGCCTCCACCGCCGCCTTGAGCTTGGGCTCGGGCTCCAGCGTCAGCACGCGCCGCCACTGGAAACCGGCCTCGAGCTTTCGGCCCGAGCTCCAGTAGGCGTCCCCCAGGTGGTCGTTGATGGTGGCGTCGGCGGGCTCGAGCGCCACGGCCTTCTCCAGCTCGCGGACGGCCGCCTTGTAGTCGCCCAGGCGGAAGTGCGCCCAGCCGACCGAGTCCAGGATCGCGCCCTGGTCGCTGGCGGCGGCGGCGGCCTTCTGCAGCATGGGCAGCGCCTGGTCGAGATGCTCGCCCCGGTCGGCCCAGGCGAAGCCCAGGTAGTTCAGCACCTCGGGG
>CAZZZR010000207.1:0-4892 GCA_964658605.1 uncultured Caulobacter sp.
ATAGCCCGCCTCCAGCGCGTGGAGCGCCGTGCGCTGCACCACGATCTCCGACGCCACCCCGGCCAGCACCAGCACCTTGCGCCCGCTGGCCGCGATTGCCGCGACCAGGGCCGCGTCGGCGAAGGCCGAGGTCTCCGTCCGCAGGTAGGGATTGGGGTCGCCCAGCGGTCCCGTCACCGCCGGCGAGAACGGCCCGCCGGGGCCGACCGCCGACAGGAAGGCGGGCAGCCCGCGCTGCGCGGCGAGCTTGGCCAGCACCCCGGCCGCCCGCGTCACCCGCTCCGCCGGCTGGGTGCGGGCGTTCTTCAGGATCTCGTCCTGCAGGTCGAGGAACAGGACGGCGGCGTTGCCGGGCGTGGCGAGCGTCATGGCGCGATCCCTCGTCTGCTGACCGGCGGACTTGGCCGCCCGCCGCGCCCAACCGTCAAGGCTTCCGGACGCATGATCCGTCTCTCCTCAGAACCCTTCCGCCTCCAACGCCATCATCGCGTCCGAGCCGGTCTTGAGCTTGGCGAGGTGCAGCGCGCCCTCCGGCGCGATCCGCTCGATGAAGTAGCGGCCGACGGTCAGCTTGTCGGCGTAGAAGCGGTCGGTGGAGCCGCCCTGAATCGCGGCGTTCGCCGCGTGGGCGATCTTCAGCCACATCAGCGACAGCGCGGTCACGCCGAACAGGTGCAGGTAGTCGTGGCTGGCGGCGCCGGCGTTGTCGGGGTTGGCCAGGCCGTTCTGCATCAGCCAGAAGGTGGCCTCCTGCAGCTTGGCCTTGAGGTCGGCGAGGGAGTCGGCGAAGGGCTTGCAGGCGGGATCGGCCCCGTGCTCGGCTACCGCCGCGTCGATCTCGGCGAAGAAGCTCATCACCGCCCGCCCGCCCTTGGCCGCGAGCTTCCTGCCCACGAGGTCGAGCGCCTGGATGCCGTTGGTGCCCTCGTAGATCAGGGCGATGCGGCAGTCGCGCAGGTACTGGCTGGCGGGGAAGTGCTCGGTGAAGCCGGAACCGCCGTGCACCTGCATGGCGTCCACGCAGATCTTGAACCCCTTGTCGGTGAGGTAGGCTTTCACCACCGGCGTGAGCAGGCCCATGTAGTCGGACGCCTTCTCGGCGGTCGCGGCGTCGGGCGAGGACTGCAGGTCGCCGTGCAGGGCCGTCCACAGCATGAAGGCGCGGCCCGCCTCCAGCACCGCCTTGGAGTCCATCAGCATCCGCCGCACGTCGGGGTGGACGATGATCGGGTCGGCCGGGCCGTCCGGGTTCTTCGCACCCGTCAGCGAGCGGCCCTGCAGCCGGTCCTTGGCGAACTCGACGGCGGCCTGGTAGGCGGCCTCGCCCTGCGCCAGGCCCTGCACGCCGACGCCCAGCCGCGCCTCGTTCATCATCACGAACATGAGCTTGAGGCCGGCGTTCTCCTCGCCCAGCAGCCACCCCTTGGCCCCGTCGTAAGCCATGACGCAGGTGGCGTTGCCGTGGATGCCCATCTTGTGCTCCAGGCCCGCGCAGACCAGCGCGTTACGCTCGCCGGGGGCGCCCTCCGCGTCGGGGATGAACTTGGGCACGATGAACAGGCTGATGCCCTTCACCCCCGCGGGCGCCCCCTCGATCCGCGCCAGCACGAGGTGGACGATGTTCTCCGTCAGGTCGTGCTCGCCGCCGGAGATCCAGATCTTCTGGCCGGTGATGGCGTAGGTCCCGTCGCCGTTGGGGACGGCCTTGGTGCGCAGCATCCCGAGGTCGGTGCCGCACTGGGGCTCGGTCAGGTTCATGGTGCCGCCCCACTGGCCCGACACCATCTTCGGGCAGTAGAGCGCCTTCTGCTCGTCCGTGCCGCCGGTGTGGATGGCGGCGTAGGCGCCGTGCGTCAGGCCGGGGTACATGCCGAAGGCCATGTTCGCCGCCGACTGCATCTCGGCGAAGGCGATCGAGACCACCGCCGGCAGCCCCTGGCCGCCGTATTCCGGGTCCGAACCCAGGGCGGGCCAACCCGCCTCCACCATCTGGCGGTAGGCGTCCTTGAAGCCGTCGGGCGTCTTGACGGTGTTGTCGGGAGACCAGGTGCAGCCCTGCTGGTCGCCGATCTTGTTCAAGGGCGCGAGCACGCCCTCGGCGAACTTGGCGGCTTCCTCCAGAACCTGTTCGACGGTGTCCATGCCCGCGTCGGCGAAGCCGGGAAGGTTCGAGTAGCCGTCGATCTTCAGCACGTCCTTCAGCAGGAACACCTGGTCTCGGACGGGGGCGCGATAGGGCATGAGGTCTCGTTACGCTGGGGGTGTGCGGGAAGAGGGTGGCTAGTGGTGGCCGTCGAGGCTGCGCCGCAGCACGCTCTCATAGGGCTCGGCCTCGGGCAGAAGGTCGGGACGGACGGCGGCGAGCCGCGTCTCCAGCCGCTCGCAACCCTCGACGAGCTCGCCGATGGCGGCGTCGATGTCGTCGCGCTGACGTTTGAGCGCCTCGATCCGTTCGCGGAACTTGGACAGGCTGTGCGCCATCTGCACCGCCCCGCCGTCCTTGCCGTCGTAGAGGTCGAGGATCTCGCGGATTTCCGACAGGCTGAATCCCACCCGCTTGCCGCGCACGATCAGCTGCAGCCGGGCGCGGTCGCGCAGGCCGTAGACGCGGTTCAGCCCCGCCCGGTCCGGGCTGAGCAGCCCCTTGTCCTCGTAGAAGCGCAACGCGCGCGCCGTGACGCCGAACTCCAGGCAGAGCTGGCGGATGGTGAACCTGCGGTCGGGTCTGCGAAGCTCGGAAGGCATGACGGCTCCGATGATCGCTTACGCCTTACCCCTGACGTAAACGTCAATGCAAGTCAGACCTTGACGTGTTTCGCGCCATGACTCAGCTTGGGGTTGCATTCAACGGGAGGCGGCGATGAAGAGGGTCGAGACGGCCAAGAGCGTGGCGGCGCAGCTGTTCAGGGCTGAAGATGCGATCGACGAGGCGATCCGCGAGGCGGCGCGGTTGACGCTGGCGGTGACGGACGCGAGGGGAGACCTGCGCCTCGCCGCCGTGGTGGGGTCGGACGTGTTCGACCGCGCGGCCGCGCTGCAAGGCGCGCTCGCCGCCTCGCGAGCGCACGCGGTGGCCCTGCACGGCGCCCTCGCCGAGGTGCGCGACCAGCTGCGCGTCCCGGCGGCCCTCCTGTCGCCCGGGCTGGACAAGCCCAACGCCCGTGTGGAGCCGGCGGCCCTCGACGCGTCCGGCGTGGCCGAGCCGCCTCCCATCGTGCGTCGCCTGCGCAGTCTCTGACCGCTCCGCCGGCCCGGAGCGCGAGGCGGCGGGGGCGGCCGTCGTCGCCGCCCGCGTTCGCTTGGCAATCGGGAAGCGAGGGGCTATGGGCTCGCGTTGAGACCAAGGCTCGACGGCGTCGCAGTCGCCGCCCTTCAGCAGGGGGCGCCGGCCGTCGCTGGCGTCGCGCGGCGACTGCGCCGGGCGCGGGCCGAGGCGCGAGCGGATCAGGGTGACGTCAGGCATGTCGAAGCGTGGGTACGGGCGTGGGTTCGAGGCGGCGGCGTCCCGTCTCGCCACTGGAGTCCTCGCCAAGGGGGGGCTCCTCGCCACGGCGGCCCTCGGGAGCGCCGCGTCAGCCCTTGCGGCGGCGCCCGCCTTCGCCGCCGACGTCGTCGGGCAGCCGACCCCCGGCGCCATCGGCCTGCAGCCGGGCGTGACGCCGCTGCGCCACGAGGCCGCCTTCTTCCACGACGCGATCCTGATGCCGGTCATCGTCGGCATCTGCCTGCTCGTGCTGGGGCTTCTGGTCTACATCGCGCTGAAGTTCAACGCGAAGGCGAATCCGACGCCCGACCGTTTCACCCACAACACCACAATCGAGATCATCTGGACCGCCGCGCCCGTGCTGATCCTGATGTTCATCGCCATCTTCTCGTTCCGGCTCCTGTTCGACTACCACAACACGCCCAAGCCCGACGTGACCATCAAGGCGACGGGCAACCAGTGGTACTGGGCCTACGAATATCCCTCGGCCGGCGTGCCCGAATACACCTCCAACCCGCTCCCCGAGGCGAAGGCCGAGGCGCTGGGCAAGGGGCTGTACCGCCTCGCCGTCGACAACCCGATCGTGGTGCCGGTCAACAAGAACATCCAGGTGCTGGCCACCGGCGCGGACGTGCTGCACGCCTTCTTCATCCCGGCCTTCGGCATCCAAACGACCACGATCCCCGGCCGCGTGAACCAGACCTGGTTCCGGGCGGAGAAGACCGGAAAATACTACGGCCAGTGCAACGAGCTGTGCGGCGTGAATCACAGCTTCATGCCGATCGAGGTCGACGTGGTGACGCAGCCCGAATACGAGGCCTGGCTCGCCACCCACGCCAAGAAGCCCGCCGCGCCGACGACTGTCGCCGCGGCCCCTGCGGCCGCTGCCGCCCAGACGACTCCGGCGGCCAGCCCCACCACGACCGGCGCCCCTGCGGCTCCGGCGACCTCTCCCGCCGCGGCTGCGGCCGCCACGCCGGCCGCATGACCACTCCTATGATCGACGCCGCCCGTCCCGTTTCCGCTTCCCACAGGCGCCAAGCATGACCACCGTCACCTACGCCGCGCACGAGGAGCCCGCCCGCGGCCACGGGCACGAGGCCCACGACGCGCACGACCACAAGCCGCCCTTCTTCCAGCGCTGGTTTCTGTCGACGAACCACAAGGACATCGGCACCCTCTACATCCTGTTCGCCATCATGGCGGGCCTGGTGGGCGGGATCTTCTCCGGCCTCATCCGGTGGGAGTTGGCGGAGCCCGGCCTGCAGGTGTTCCGCCCCGGCTCGCTGCTCGACCAGCTCCACGTGTTCGAGCCCAACAGCCACGGCTACAACGTGGTGGTCACCGCTCACGGCCTGATCATGATCTTCTTCATGGTCATGCCCGCCATGATCGGCGGCTTCGGCAA
>CAZZZR010000208.1:0-4892 GCA_964658605.1 uncultured Caulobacter sp.
GTTCACCAGGGCCGCAACCGGCGCGATCGCCTCCGCCAGCGCCCACCGCGTCGTCGCCGCGGCGGGATCGGCGAGGTCGGCCTGAAACGCGACCGCCCCGCCGCCGATCTCGCGCGCCAGCGCCTCCGCGGCGTTGCGGTCGCGGCCGTAGTGGACGAGCACCCGGGCGTTCGCGGCGGCGAACCGTCGGCTGATCGCCGCCCCGATGCCGCGCCCGCCGCCGGTGACGAGCACCGCCCGCCCCTGGAAGTCGATCTTCATGCGCTCCCTCTCCGCCTCAACTCGCGCTAAGCCCTAGCATGGCCCCGACCCCGCAAACCCGCGACGCCTGCGAGGCGGCCGACGCCGCGGACGCGCTGGCCTTCGCCCGCGCCCGCTTCCGCCTGCCTGAGGGGCTGATCTACCTCGACGGCAATTCGCTCGGCGCGCTCCCCGCCGCCACCCCCGCCCGTATGGCCTCGACGGTGGAGCGCGAGTGGGGCGACGGGCTGATCGGGAGCTGGAACGCCGCGGGCTGGATCGACGCGCCCGCCCGCATCGGCGCCATGATCGCGCCGCTGATCGGGGCGGATGCGGACGGTGTCGTCGCCGCCGACACCACCTCGATCAACCTGTTCAAGCTGGCCGCGGCGGCGCTGGGCCTGCGCCCCGACCGCCGCCTGATCCTCGCCGACGCCGACGAGTTCCCCACGGACCTCTACATGCTCCAGGGCCTCGCCGCCTTCGCCGGACGCGACGTCGAAGTCCGCGCTCTTTCGCTGGCCGACCTGGGCGCGGCGCTGGATGCGGGCGAGGCGGCGCTGATCGTGCTCAGCCACGTCAACTACAAGCGCGCCGACGTGCGCGACATGGCCGCCTGGACCGCCCGCGCCCATGCGGCGGGGACGCTGGCCCTGTGGGACCTCAGCCACGCGGCGGGGCTGGTGGAGGTGGACCTTGCGGGCTCAGGAGCCGACTTCGCCATCGGCTGCGGCTACAAGTACCTGAACGGCGGGCCTGGGGCGCCCGCCTTCCTCTACGTCGCGCCGCGGCTGCGGGAGCGGGCGCGCTCGCCCCTCAGCGGCTGGATGGGCCACGCGCGGCCGTTCGCTTTCGAGGGCGGCTACGATCCGGCGCCCGGCATGGCGCGCTGGCTGTGCGGCACCCCGCCGATCCTGGGCATGGCCGCGCTGGAGGAGGGGCTGCGCACCTTCGAGGGGGTGGTGATCGCCGAGGTGCAGGCCAAGGCGCGGGCGCTGGGCGCGCTGTTCCTGGCCCGGGTGGAGGCGCTCATGCCCGGCGTCTTCACCGCCGACCCCCCTCCCATCGCGGCGCGGGGCGGGCACGTGATCCTCGGCCACCCCAACGCCTATGAGATCGTGCAGGCGTTGATTGCGGCGGGGGTAGTGGGCGACTCCCGGCGGCCCGACCTGCTGCGCTTCGGCTTCGCGCCGCTGTACCTGCGCTTCGCCGACGTGTGGGACGCGGCGGAGCGGCTGGCCGACATCATGGCGCGCGAGGCGTGGCGCGAGCCGCGGTTCGCCGTGCGCGCGGCGGTGACCTGATGGACATTTCCTACGGCGACTATCTGCAACTCGACCGCATCCTCTCGGCCCAGGCGCCGCGGTCGGGCAAGCACGACGAGCTCCTGTTCATCGTCATCCACCAGGCCAGCGAGCTGTGGATGCGGCTGTCGCTGCACGAGCTGGCCGCCGCCCGCGAGCACGTGAGGCGCGACGACCTCGGCCCCGCCTTCAAGATGATCGCCCGCGTCTCCCGCATCCAGGCGCAGCTGATCCAGAGCTGGGACGTGCTGGCCACCATGACGCCGTCCGACTATTCGGCAATCCGCGCGGGGCTCGGCTCCAGCTCCGGCTTCCAGTCGTGGCAGAACCGGGCGATGGAGTTCATGCTCGGCCAGAAGAACGCCGCCGTGATCGACCACCAGGAAGACCCCGCCGCCCGCTCCGCCCTCTCCGCGGCGCTGACCGAACCCAGCCTCTACGACGAGGCGATCCGCCTCCTCGCCCGCCGCGGCTTCGCCCTGCCGGCCAAGGTGCTGGAGCGCGACTGGTCGCAGCCCTACGCCGCGCATCCGGCGGTGGAGGCGGCTTGGCTGGCGGTCTACCGCGAGCCCGCGCGGTGGTGGGACCTCTACGAGCTGGCCGAGAAGCTGGTCGACCTGGAGTACCGCTACCAGCAGTGGCGGTTCGCGCACCTGAAGACGGTCGAGCGGATCATCGGCTTCAAGGCGGGCAGCGGCGGCACGGCGGGCGCGCCCTACCTGGCGGCGGTGCTCAAGCGCGCCTTCTTCCCCGAGCTGCTGGACCTGCGCACCCACCTGTAACGCGGCGGGTCACATCTCGCCGGTGAGCCCGCGGTTGGCCTTGTCGAGCTCCTCGGCGTAGCGGCGGGTGGCGTAGGCTTCGGTGAGGATGCCGATCACGCGCCGGTCGTCCACGGTGTCGACCACCGCGAGCGTCTCGGTCTCGGCGCGATCGAACATCGACATGGCGACCTTGACGTTCATGTCGGGCAGGAGCGCCGCGTCGGGCAGGCGGGCGAGGGCCGCCACCGGGCCGTCCGGGTCCACCGTCGAGGCATGGGCGTCGGCCACGGGGACGAGGCCCAGGTAGCGGTCCGTCTCGTCGACCGCGACCACCATGTGCGTCGAGCCGAGCGGCGCCTGGCGCCGCAGCTCGGCCACCGTCGCGGTTCCGGGGACGACCTTCACGTCGCCGCGCATCAGCCGGCCGACGGTCAGCGAGCGCACCCAGCCGACGTCGGCGGCGCTGCGGATCGTCTCGCCGCGCAGGTGCAGCCGCCAGGTCGAGAACGAGTAGCCGAAGGTCTCGCGCACCGCGAGGCTGGTGCCCACGCAGGCGGTCAGCACGGCGGCGGTCAGCGACAGGTCGCCGGTCGTCTCCAAGACCAGAAAGCTCATGGTCAGCGGCCCGCCGACGATGGCGACGGCGACCGTCCCCATGCCCGCCAGCGTGCAGGCGGTGGGGTCCAGGCCGTAGGCGGGGAGCCAGCGGGTGAAGGCCTCGCCGAACAGCTTGCCCACCAGCGCGCCCACGAACAGCGAGGCGAAGAACAGCCCGCCGCGGAAGCCGGAGCCGAGCGAGATCAGCGCCGCCAGGATCTTCAGCACGATCAGCGACGCCAGCACACGCATCGGAAGGCTCTGCGTCAGGTCCAGCGTCAGCGCGCCATGTCCCGCGGCCAGCACCTGCGGCGTGATCAGCGCCAGGCATCCGACGGCCAAGCCCCCGATCGCCGGCCGCAGCCACACCGGGACCCGGCTCGCGGCAAAGCCCTTGTCGGTCAGCGCCACCAGCCGCATCACCGAGACGCCGAGCGCGGTGGCGATCAGCCCCAGCCCCAGCACCACGAGGTAGTGCGACGGCTTGATCGGGAACACCTGCAGCGCGTGGAAGGCGTAGGGGCTGCCGCCCAGCGCCTGGCTCATCAGCCATGCGGCCAGCGAGGCGGCCATCACCGAGCCGACGTTGGCCACCGAGTAGACGCCGATGACCAGCTCGAAGGCGTAGAAGGCGCCCGTGATCGGCGCGCCGAACGCCGCCGAGATCGCCCCGGCCGCGCCGGCGCCCACCAGGATGCGCAGGTCCGAACGGCGCAGGCGCAGCGCGATGCCCAGCCGGCTCCCCAGCCCCGCTCCGATCTGGGTGTATCCCGCCTCGAGCCCCACCGAGGCGCCGCAGCCGTTGGAGATCAGCGTCTGGCCGGCGACGAGCAGACTGTCGCGCAGGCTCATGCGGCCTCCGCGGAGCGCGTTGGCCTCGATCGGGTCCACGGTCGTGCGGGCGTTGGTGAAGCGGCGCAGGAGCTCGACGCCGCCCAGCGCCAGGCCGCCGAACATGGGCGCCGCGATCGCCCGCCAGGGGGCGATGTGGTCCGCCGCCGACAGCCGCACGTCCAGCGGGATGCCGAACAGGATCACGTGCGCCGCCTGGCTCAGCAGGCTCATGCCCGTGACCGTCGCCCCCGCCCCCGCGCCGACCAGCGCCGCGACCAGCACCAGGATCGCCTCGCTGGAGCGGACCAGCGCCCGCAGCTGGGCGGCGCGGCCCCGGGCCTCCGCCGGGGAGGGGAACCGCAGCGGCAGGCTGGCCGCGCTCAGGCGAAATCGGTGGGGATGGAGCCCGGCGGACTCCCCCGGCGGCCGCGCCTCGCCGACCTCGCGGTCGGCCGTGCTCATTCGGCGGCGAACAGGTCGGGCGCGGCCTCCCGGCCCTCCAGCGCCAGCCGGATCGGCGCCCAGCCGCGCCTGTGGATCGGCGAGGGGCCTAGCGTGCGCAACGCCTCGCAGTGCTCGGCCGCGTGGTAGCCCTTGTGCCGGGCGAAGCCGTAGCCGGGGTGGACGGCGTCCATCTCCACCATCAGCCGGTCGCGCGCCGTCTTGGCGAGGATCGAGGCCGCGGCGATCGACGCCGAGAGCGCGTCGCCCTTCACCACCGTCTTCACCGGGCAGGGCAGGGCGAAGGCGTAGTTGCCGTCGACGAGGGCGTGGGCGGGGGCCGGAGTCAGCGCCTCCACCGCGCGGCGCATGGCCAGGCCGGTGGCGTGCAGGATGTTGAGCGCGAAGATCTCCTCGATGTCCGCAAAACCCACGGCCCAGGCGACGGCGACCGCCTTGATCTCGAGCTCCAGGTCCGCCCGCGCCTTGGAGGTAAGCTTCTTGGAGTCGTCCACGCCCCGGGGCACGCGGAACGGGTCGAGGATCACGGCGGCGGCGTAGACCGGCCCGGCCCAGGGGCCGCGCCCCGCCTCGTCCACCCCGCAGCAGGGCGAGGGGTGCAGCGCCTCCAGCGTCAGCGTCGGGCCGAGCGGCGTCGGAAGCTTGCGAGGGCGCTTGGCGGGGGCGGGGGATCGGGCCACCGCCACCGTCT
>CAZZZR010000209.1:0-4871 GCA_964658605.1 uncultured Caulobacter sp.
CAACGCGCTGGTGCGCGACCTCGCGGGCGTCAAGCGCGCGCTGGAGGGCGGCCGCGAGCAGGTGGTCGACGCCCGGCCCGCCGCCCGCTTCACCGGCGAGGCGCCCGAGCCGCGCGCCGGCCTGAAGAGCGGCCACATGCCGGGCGCCCGCAGCGTCCCCTCCTCCACCCTGTTCGCGCCGGACGGCACGATGCTGCCGGCGGACGCCCTGGCCAGGCTGTTCGCCGACGCGGGCGTGGACGTGGCGCGGCCGGTGGTGACGAGCTGCGGCTCCGGCATCACCGCCTGCCTCCTGGCGCTCGCCCTCGCGAGGCTCGGGCGCTGGCGCACGGCCGTGTACGACGGCTCGTGGGCCGAGTGGGGCGCGGCCGAGGGCGCGGCGGTGGTCGCAGGCGCGGCCTGATGGGGGGCGGCCCCGTCGATCCGCGGTGGAGCGAGGCGACCCGCCTGATTCGCACGGCCGGCGGCCCGGAGACGGCGGCCACGCCCATGCCGGTGGCGGTGAACCCGCCGATCCAGCGCGGCTCCACCGTCCTGATCCCCAGCGCCGAGCAGCTGCACAGCCCCGACATCTGCACCTACGGCCTGGGCCGGGGGCTGGCCACGCACGAGGCCCTGGCTGCGGCCCTGGCGGAGCTGGAGCACGCGCCCGACGTCAGCCTCTACCCCTCCGGCCTCGCCTCCGTGACGGGACCGCTGCTGGCGCTGCTCAAGGCGGGTGACGAGGTCCTGATGGCCGACGCCGTCTACGGCCCCACGCGCCGCTTCGCCAACGGCGTGCTCAAGCGCTTCGGGGTCTCGACGCGCTACTTCCCGCCCCGCGCTGGTCCCGACGAGATCCTGGCGCTGGCGGGACCGGCGACGCGGCTGGTCTTCCTGGAGAGCCCGGGCTCGCTCACCTTCGAGATCGCAGACACCGCCGCCATCGCCACCGTCTGCCGCGCGCGCGGGATCCTGACCATGATGGACAACACCTGGGCGGCGGGGGTGCTGTTCAAGCCGCTGGACCACGGCGTCGACATCTCCATCCAGGCCCTGACCAAATACGTGGGCGGCCACGCCGACGTGTTCATGGGCTCGGCCGCCGCCCGCGATCCGAAGATCGTGCGTGCGCTCTGCGACGGCGTCACCGACCTCGGCTGGGGCGTGTCGGCGGACGACGCCTACGCGATGCTGCGCGGCCTTCGCACGCTTCCCACCCGACTGCGCGCCCACGCGGCCGGCGCGCTGGAGGTGGCGCGCTGGCTCAGAGCCCGGCCGGAGGTGGCGCAGGTGCTGCACCCCGCGTTAGAGACGTCACCCGACCACGCCCTGTGGAAGCGCGACTTCTCGGGGTCCAACGGCCTCTTCGGCGTCGTGCTGAAGCCGGTCGCCGTGGCGCGCGCCCGCGCCATGCTCGACGCGCTGCGGCTGTTCGGACTGGGCTTTTCCTGGGGCGGCTACGAGAGCCTGGCGGTGCTTTACGACGCCCGCGTCCCCCGCACCGCTCAGCCTCTGACCTTTGAGGGCCCGCTGCTGCGCCTGCACGTCGGGCTGGAGGATCCGGCCGACCTGATCGCCGACCTTGAGCGCGGGTTTGCAGCGCTGGCCGCAGGCGCGGAATGACGCCGAGGCCCGTCGCACGCCGACCGGGGTGGCGCGCCCTGCAGGACTCGAACCTGCAACCGCTCGCTTAGAAGGCGAGTGCTCTATCCGGTTGAGCTAAGGGCGCCCGTTTCGCCTCCCGGGCCGGTCAGTGCGACCAGGGCTGCTTCCTGTTGAATGCGAAGTTGTCGGCGTAGGCCTTGATGATCACCTTGCGGTCGTGCGCCGGCTGCAGGCGGAAGGCGATGCCGTGGCGCCGGGCGTAGGCCACCGCCTCGTCCGACGTCTCGAAGCTCAGGCGCACCTGGCCGTCCATGTCGGTGGAGCTGGTCCAGCCCATCAGCGGGTCGGGCATGCGGGCTGAAGCCGGTTCGAACTCCAGCACCCAGTCGCGCGTGCGGGCCTTGCCGGACTGCATCGTCGTCTTCGTCGGCTTGTAGATGCGCGCGAGCATGAAGGCGTCCCTGACGGCCGGCGAAATGGTCGGGGCGGCAAGATTCGAACTTGCGACCCTCTGCTCCCAAAGCAGATGCGCTACCAGGCTGCGCTACGCCCCGACGGGCGAGGCGGGTCTTGCCGCAAGCCGCGTGCCGCCGCAAGCGCGTCACGATTTCGGCGGCGTCAGCCTGATCTCGTAGAGCCGCGGCCAGTATTTGCCGGTGACGAACAGGCGGTCGCGCGCGGCGTCGTAGGCGATCCCGTTCAGCACGTCGGGTCCGCCGGGCGCGCCCTCGCCGTGCGGCTGGCCGAGCAGCCCCGTGAGGTCGATCCAGCCGGTGACGCGGCCGGTCCTCGGGTCGATGCGGGCGATGCGGTCGGTCATCCAGACGTTAGCCAGGATCTCGCCCTTGACCCACTCGAGCTCGTTCAGCATCGGCACGGGGCCACCGCCGTCGGTGACGGTGATCCGCCCGGTCTCGCGCAGGGTGTCGGGGTCGAGCATGCGCAGGTCGGGCGTGCCGTCGCTCATGTAGAGCCGCCGCCCGTCGGTGGTGAGCGCCCAGCCCTCGCCGGGGTAGCGGAACTCGGCCTTCGGCGCGAAGGTCTTGAGATCGTAGACGAAACCCACGCCCGACCGCCACGTCAGCTGGATCAGCCGGTCGCCGAACGCGACGATCCCTTCGCCGAAGTAACGGGGATCGAGGGCGCGGCTCTGAACGGGGCGCCCCGTCGCGAGCCGCACGCGGCGGATGCTGGAATGGCCCTCGTAGCCGGTGCTCTCGTAGAGGTCGCCGTCGTGGAAGAAGAGGCCCTCGGTGAAGGCCTGCGTGTCGTGGGGGTAGGCGTGGACCACCCGGTAACCGAAAACCGGCGCGCGCGAGGCGGCGAAATCAGGGGTGGGCGCCGGCTGCGCGCCTGCGGGCGCAGCGAACGCAAGCGCGAGAGCGAACGCCGGGGCGCCGAGGAAGGATCGAAGCATCACCGCTAGAGACTAGACGATCGCGGCCGAAAACAGGCCCGCCCTTCGCTTCAGTCCACCACCTCGATGGCGGCCACCACCAGCCCCTTCGGCCCCTCGGCGAAGCGTACGGTGATCTCGTCGCCGGGCTGGACGTCGTCGAGCCCGGAGCGGCGCAGCGTCTCGATGTGGACGAAGATGTCGGCGTCCCCGCCCGGGCGCGTGACGAAGCCGTAGCCCTTGGTGCGGTTGAACCATTTGACGCTCACACGCTCGGGCGGGCCGGAGGGCGGCAGCCGCCGGGCGTAGCGTGCGCCGTCCATCGGCTCGCGGCCCAGGCCGTCGCGGGATCCCGTCTCGCCGTCGCGGCGGGAGCCCGGACCGTCCCCCCGATCCCGCCGGAAGCCGTCGCGCAGGGGGCGCGGTGGAGGCGGGGCGGCGGACGACTCGTCCATGTCGAGGATCACGGCCACCTGCCAGCCCTTGGGCCGGCGCACGGCGTCGCAGGTGACGGTGGCGCCCTCCAGCGCGGTCTCACGCCCCGACTCCCGCAGGCAGGTGACGTGCAGAAGGACGTCGCGCAGGTCGGTGCATTCGGGGTCGTCGGGCACGACGAATCCGTACCCCTTGCCGGGGTCGAACCACTTCACGCGCCCCGTGATGCGGACGGGAGCGTCCGCATCGGCATCAGCAAAATCCAGCCCCGACATGACCCCGTGCGCCCGCGCGCACGAGGCGCGGGCTTCTCCCCCGCGACCATAATGCTTCAGTATTGCAAGAAAGCAAGCATCACCCGCCAAGGCGGACGATCGGGCGACCCGCTACGGCTGCGAAGTCGGCGGCTGGCAGTCCCTAGGGGAGTCGAACCCCTCTCTTCAGAATGAAAATCTGATGTCCTAACCGATAGACGAAGGGACCGCGCCGTCGGAGGCGTGCGTATAGCAACGGCCCGCCCCGGCATGCAAGCCGCTCACGCCGGCTTCGCGGCTGGAGGAGCGGCGTCGCCGGTCAGGCGATCCGGCGAGGGTCGGCGACGTCCTCGATCTCCAGTTCGACGCCTTCGCGACCCTGCCAGTCGTCGGGGTTCAGGCGGCCCGCGACATGGAGCAGGCCGTCGCGGGCGAGGAGGCGGCGGCCGAGTTCGGTCTCCTCCGCGCGCCACGCGACCGCCCGCAGGCGGCCCGACCCGTCGGCCGCCTGAAGCTCCACGCGCACATGGCCGCCGCGCATCGAGCGGGCGGAGGCGACCCGCGCGGAGGCCACCGCGAACATCGGTTCGGGGTTGCCGGGTCCGTAGGGCTGCAGCGCCTGGAACGCCGTCCACAGCGCGCGATCGGCCCCTGTAGGCGCCACCAGGGCGTCGATGTCCAGCGCGTCCGCGGCGGCGGCGAGCGCCTGCTCGGCGCCAAGGCGCTCCTCCAGGAAGGCGCGAAGCTCGCCGATGCGCTGCGCCCGCACCGTCAGCCCCGCCGCCATGGCGTGGCCGCCCCCGGCCATCAGCACCCCCGCCTCGTGCGCCGCCTGCACCGCCCGGCCGAGGTTGACGCCCGGCTGCGAGCGGCCGGACCCCTTGCCGATCCCGGCGACGGGATCGACGCCGATCACCACGACCGGCTTCCTGAAGCGTTCGCGCAACCGACCGGCGACGATGCCGACCACGCCCGGGTGCCACGCGTCGCCTGCGACCACGATCACCGGGGCGGCGACGTCGTGTTCGGCCTCGATCCGCCGGGCCGCCTCGTCCTGCGCCGCCGCCTCGACCGACTTGCGCTCCGTGTTCAGCGCGTCGAGCTCCTCGGCGAGCGCCTGCGCTTCGTCAGGATCGTCGGTGGCGAGCAGGCGCGCGCCCAGGTCGTTGACCTCCATCTCGTGGTAGCGCCGGGTGAAC
>CAZZZR010000210.1:0-4864 GCA_964658605.1 uncultured Caulobacter sp.
CAAATGGCCCAACGATCTGCTGATCGGCGGCGCCAAGCTCTCGGGCATCCTGCTGGAGCGGTTCGGCGATGCGGTGGTGATCGGCTGGGAGCCGGACGCTCCCGGCGGCGCGGCCGCAGTCGTCACGCCGCCGGTCCGCTTCCTCGACCGCCTGCCGCCCAAGCTCCGAGGCGCCGAACTGCACGCCGTCGAGGCCGAGGACCACTACCTGCGCCTGCACACCTCCCGGGGCTCCGACCTGATCCTGTTCCGGCTCGCCGACGCCATGGCGGAGCTGGAGGGGATCGAGGGCGCGCAGACGCATCGCTCCTGGTGGGTCGCCCGCGACGCCGTGCAGGATGCGGCCCGCGCCGACGGCCGCGCGACGCTGCGGCTGAAGGGCGACGTCGAGGCGCCCGTCAGCCGCACCTACGCCCGCGCGCTGAAGGAGGCCGGCTGGTTCTGATGTCCCCGTTGAGCGCCCTAGCGGCCTCGCTTATCCTGCCGCCATGCCCCTCCGCCGTATCCTCACCGTCGCCGAGCCCGCCGACATGGCCGTTCTCAAGCAGGTCTCGACCCCTGTGGGCGAGGTCACCGACGAGACCCGCGCGCTGATGGCCGACATGCTGGACACCATGTACGCCGCCCCCGGGATCGGGCTGGCGGCGGTGCAGATCGGCGTGCTGAAGCGCGTCATCGTCATGGACCTGGCGCGGGAGGACGAGCCCAAGGCGCCGCGCTACTTCGTCGATCCCGAGATCACCTGGCGCTCGGCGGAGCTGGCGACCTACGAGGAGGGCTGCCTTTCCATCCCCGAGATCTTCGACAGCGTGGAGCGGCCGGCGCAGGTTCGGTTCGACTACACCAACGAGCGAGGCGAGCGCATCCGGGGCGAGGAGGCGGACGGCCTCTACGCCACCTGCATCCAGCACGAGATCGACCACTGCGACGGCGTGCTCTTCCTCGACCACCTGTCGCGGCTGAAGCGCGACCGGGCGGTGGCGAAGGTGAAGAAGGCCGCGCGCCAGGCCGCCTGAGCGGGACCGTCGCCTAGCCGTCGCTCGCGTGCGACCCCCACCACAGGTGGGGCAGGCGGACCTTGGCGGCGCGGGTCCGCTCGGCGCGGGCCACCTCCCGCCGCACGCCCCGGCTCGCGAGGAGGCTCTCGGCGAGGTAGAAGGCGATGGCGACGATCGTCAGCACCACGCCGCCGCCGAAGCTCAGGAACAGCACATCGGTGGCGACCGCGCTGAGCGCGCCGATGAACAGCGTCATCACCGAGACCCCCGTCGCCAGGCCCCCGGCGGCTCCTGAGACGACCGCGACGTCCAGCAGGTGCGAGCGCCCGCTGAGCGAGCGGAGCTGGCGCTGGAGGTGGTCCGCCTCGTCCCCGGCCTTGGCTTCGTCGAGCTGGCGCGTCAGGGCGTCCACCTGATCGGAGACGCGCACCAGCCGGCCTGAGAAGACGTTCAGCAGCGCCGCGATCCCGGACAGCAGGAAGATGGGCGTCAGCGCCAGCTGGATGACGTGCGCGACGTTCAGCAGGGAAGGGTCCGACGTCGCCATGGGCATGCGTCCGCCTTAGCCCCGCCCGGCCTCCCCGTCGAGCGCGTGACCCGCCGCTCGCGCTCGGCTAGAGCCCGCCCATGCGCCTCGCCTTCATGGGCACCCCCGACTTCTCTGTCCCCGCGCTCGCCGCCCTCTTGGAGGCGGGGCACGAGGTCGCCTGCGTCTACAGCCAGCCGCCGCGGCCGCGCGGACGGGGGCAGGCGCTGGCGCCCTCGCCGGTGCACGCCTTCGCGCTGGGCCGCGGACTGGAGGTGCGCACCCCCGCCTCGATGAAGGCGCCCGACGAGGTCGCCGCCTTCCGCGCGCTGGAGCTGGACGCCGCGGTGGTGGTGGCGTTCGGTCAGATCCTGGTGCGCGAGGTCTTGGAGGCGCCGCGGCTGGGCTGCGTCAACCTGCACGCCTCGCTCCTCCCCCGCTGGCGCGGCGCCGCCCCCATCCAGCGCGCGATCATGGCCGGCGACGCGGAGACCGGCGTGCAGGCGATGCGGATGAGCGAGGGACTGGACGAGGGCCCCGTGCTCGCCACGGCCCGCACGCCAATCCGCATGGACGACACCGCCGCCACCCTGTCGGACCGGCTGAGCGCGCTGGGCGCGACGCTCCTGCCGCCTGTGCTGGCCGCCCTGGAGCGCGGAGAGGCGGCGGAGACGCCCCAGGCGGGCGAGCCCACCTACGCGAAGAAGATCAAGCCGGCGGAGGCGCGGATCGACTGGTCGCGCCCCGCCTCGGACCTCGACCGCCACGTCCGCGGCCTCTCTCCCTTCCCCGGCGCCTGGTTCGAGGCGCCGTCCCCCCGCAACCCGGGCGCGACGGTGCGGGTCAAGGCGCTGTTGTCCCGGGCGGAGGACGGGTCCGGCGCTCCGGGAACCGTGATGGACGGCGGCCTCCTGGTCGCGACGGGGGACGGCGCGGTGCGGCTCCTGCGCGTGCAGCGCGAGGGTCGCGGCGCGCAGTCGGCCGACGAGTTCCTGCGCGGCTGGCCGCTTCGCCCGGGCGCCCGGCTCGGCTGATGCCCCGCTACCGGCTGACGGTGGAGTACGACGGCGGCCCCTTCGCGGGGTTCCAGCTGCAGGAGGCGCTGCCCACGGTGCAGGGCGCGCTGGAGCGGGCGATCGCCGCCTTTTCCGGCGAGGCCGCGCGGGTGTCCACGGCCGGCCGCACGGACACGGGCGTCCATGCCACGGGCCAGGTGGTCCACTTCGACCTCGAGCGTGCGTTCCGCCCCGAGGTCGTGCGCGACGCGATGAACGCGCACCTCGTCCCCGATCCGGTGGTGGTGCTGGACGCGGCGGAGGCCGCGGCGGACTTCCACGCCCGCTTCTCCGCGACCGGGCGGCGCTACGTCTACCGCATCCTCGACCGCAAGCCGCCGCCGGCCCTGCGGCGCGGCCGCGTCTGGTGGGTGAAGCGGCCCCTCAACGCCGGGGCGATGACGATGGCGGCGCGCGCGCTCGTAGGCCTGCACGACTTCACCACCTTCCGCGACGCGCACTGCCAGAGCCGCAGCCCGGTGAAGACGCTGGACGCGGCTACGGTCGAGCGGGTGGAGGACGAGGTGCGCCTGACCTTCGCGGCCCGCTCCTTCCTGCACCGGCAGGTGCGCTCGATGACCGGCTCGCTCGCGGAGGTCGGCGCCGGGCGCTGGACCGCGGCGGACCTCGACCTGGCGCTCGCCGCCCGCGACCGCGCGCGATGCGGCCAGGTGGCCCCTCCGGAGGGCCTTTACCTCACCGGCGTGGACTACCCGGGCTGAGCGGGTCTAGCCTCCCCTCGGAACGCCGCGCGGGGGCGCGGGATCAGGGGGCTTTTGCGATGACGATCGGGATCCTGCGCCTGGGCGCATGCACGGCCGCGGCCTTGTCTCTGGCGGGGACGGCCTCGGCGGCGCCGGGGCCGCTGCGGCGCGCGGGGCTTTGGGAGTCGCGCATCACGGGCGGCCCCCTGGGCGGGACGGACATGACGGTGCGCACCTGCAGCGACCCTTCCAAGGACCGCGCCGACGCCGCGTTCGGGAGCGGTCGGCGGCCCGCCGGATGCGGCGGCGGCCCCACGATCGTCCCCTCGCCGGGCGGCGGCTGGGCCTATCACATGGTCTGCCGCCCGAGCGGCGCCATGACGCTCGACGTCTCCGGCGTCGCCAGCGGGGACTTCCAGACGGGCTACACCGTCAAGACCGTCACGCGCATGACGCCCGCCCCCCTACCGCAGATGGCGGAGAGCCGCATGACCGTCACCGCGCGTTGGCTGGGCCCGTGCCCGGCCGGGATGAAGCCCGGCGACTCCACCCTGGACGGCCGACCCCTGCGCGGCCCTCGCCGCTGACGCCGACCATCTCCGCGGCGCCGAGGTCACAGAACGCGACGGATCGCGCGCGCGGGCACGAAATAGGAACGCGTTCAGCTCCCGGTCATTGCGCGGGGCGCTGAGTGGGCGTCTCATGGGTCGCGTCTTCGACGACCGCCCCGACCGACGCCCGCCGCGAGCCTTGCGCATGTCCTCCCAGAAGCCGACCAATCCTCCTTCCGGCGCCGAGCTCTATAGGCTTGACCGGGAACCGGAATCCACCGCCGACCGGGTGCGTCGCCTGCAGAAGGAGGCGCGCCTTCTGGCCCGCGAGGAGGTGGAGGCGCTGGAGCGCCGCCTCGCCGAAGCGGCCGCCATGGCCAAGGTGATCTTCGAGGGCGGCGACGCCTATCCGGCCGGCGTGCGCGAACTGTGCGAGCGCATCCACGCGGAGCTCGACGGCCGGGTGCAGACGCTGCAGGCGATCTCCGCCCGCACCTTCCACGACTAGGGCCGGACCGAAGGGGCTCGGAAGAGGACCCGGGAACGGCGTCGGGGCGGACCCGTCGCCGAATCCGCCCCGTTCCCCCGCCCCGCGCACCGACGCCGGCGCGCGCGACCTTCAAGCGGCCTTGCGGCCGCCTTTCGGGAGCCATAATCCACAGGCGGGCGAGACGCGCCAAGCGGCGAGACGCCGCATGTGTCCCAGGCGCCCGCCTTTGTCTCCGCCGGGCAACAAAACTCCCCGGCGACGCCGCTATGGAAAGGAAGCGGGTCTCAATCTCGCCGCCCGGCTTGTGCACGCCGGGAACCGTATGGTGATGCGTTCCCGACTAGAGCTTTGAGCGTGGGGCCGGGGCCCCGTGACGACCACCAGGAGCGGCCCTTCTCGATGACGGTGACGGACAGCGGCGCGGCCGCCTCTTCGGCGTCGCAGCCCGGACGGGGCGGTGCGGCCGGAACCGGCGGACCGGCCGGCGGCGGCCGGCGACCGCCGTCGTCACGCGGGAGCTGGGTGCTGCTCGGCGTCTTC
>CAZZZR010000211.1:0-4805 GCA_964658605.1 uncultured Caulobacter sp.
CGCGCCCCCGGTGGGCGGGATGAGCGCCTATCTCGCCGGCATCGTCTCGGGCGGCACCTACCAGTGGGTGCGCAAGGTCGGGAAGGGCGTGGCCGAGCACCTGCCCCGCCCCTTCGCCCGCGCCGCCGCCAAGGCGGAGGAGTACGCCCGGGGCATGGCGACGGGAGGCACCTTCTTCGAGGAGCTGGGCTTCTACTACGTCGGCCCGATCGACGGCCACGACATGAACGCGCTCGTCGACGTGCTGAAGAAGGTCAAGGAGATCAGGGACCGGCCCGTGCTGGTCCACGTCGTGACCCAGAAGGGCAAGGGCTACGGCCCCGCCGAGAACAGCGCCGACAAATACCACGGCGTGGTCAAGTTCGACGTGGTGTCGGGCCAGCAGGCCAAGGCCAAGCCGAACGCCCCCAGCTACCAGAACGTCTTCGGCGCCGAGCTGGTGAAGCGCGCCGAGCTTGACCCCAAGATCGTGGCGATCACCGCCGCCATGCCGTCCGGCACGGGCGTGGACATCTTCAACAAGCGCTTCCCCGAGCGGACCTTTGACGTCGGCATCGCCGAACAGCACGCGGTGACCTTCGCGGCGGGGCTGGCGGCGGACGGCATGCGCCCGTTCTGCGCGATCTATTCGACCTTCCTCCAGCGGGGCTACGACCAGGTCGTCCACGACGTGGCGATCCAGAAGCTGCCCGTGCGCTTCGCCATGGACCGGGCGGGGCTGGTCGGCGCGGACGGCGCCACGCACGCGGGCAGCTTCGACGTCGGCTACATGGGCGCGCTGCCCGGCATGGTGCTGATGGCCCCGTCCGACGAGGCGGAGCTGGCCAGCTCCATCGCGCTCGCCTGCGAGATCGATGACCGCCCCTCGGCCTTCCGCTACCCCCGCGGGGAGGGGATCGGCATCGACATCCCCGAGCTGGCCAAGCCGTGGGAGATCGGCAAGGGCCGCGTTGTGCGCGAGGGGACGTGCGTGGCGATCCTGGCGCTCGGCACCCGGCTGGGCCCGTCCCTCGTGGCGGCGGAGCAGCTGGCGGCCAAGGGCTTCTCGACCACCGTCGCCGACGCCCGCTTCGCCAAGCCCCTGGACGAAGAGATGATCCTGCGCCTGGCCCGCGAGCACGAGGCGCTGGTCACGGTCGAGGAGGGCGCCATGGGCGGCTTCGGCGCCTTCGTGCTCCAGCTCCTGGCCGAAAAGGGCGCGCTCGATCGCGGCCTCAAGGTGCGCACCCTCACCCTGCCCGACGTCTTCCAGGACCAGGACTCGCCCGACCGCATGTACGCCCAGGCTGGGCTGGACGCGGCCGGGATCGTGCGCGGCGCGCTCGCGGCGCTGGGCGTGGACAAGGACGCGGCGGCGGCGGGCCCCCGCCGCGCCTGACCCTTCTGTCGTCCGATACGCGGAGGTTGGCATTCTCCGGCGAGCTCAAGGGTGGAGCATGCCAATGTCTATTCTCTCGGCCAGAGCGTGCTTTCGTTCAGGTGAAGTCGCAGGCCAGCCAAGCCGTGTTGGACGACTACCTGCAGCGCTTCCGCGCGAGTGGGGACGACCGCTTTTTCTTCGTCTGTCATACGGCGCAGGGCGCCCTTGCGTTACCGAATGAGCCGCGACCCCACCTGTTTGAAGGCGCGCGCCTTGCGGACGCCGCCGTCAAGAACGGGCTCTTCGACTGGCTGGTGGAACGGTCGCGGTAAGCTGGCCGCGGAAAGTCTCGCGAGACGGGACTGAGCGAGACAAGGGATGACAGACGGCGCCGACTGGACCCGTCCTGTCTCCCTCCCATCCCCATCGGCGCGGCGGGCCGTATGCTCTGGAGATGAACGGCGCCGAGCCGCCCAATCCCTTAGCCGCGCACCGCTTCCTGCAGCCGCGCGATGTCGGGGAAGAGGCTTGGGGCTACGTCTCGGCCCCCATCCTGCCCTCGTCGCCTCCGCTTGCGGCGTCCACGCGCGAAAGGCGGGACAAACGACCCCCAAAGCGTGGCCGCTGCGCGCTATGATTCCGGCATGAGCGCGCTCAAAGCCATCCTCGCGGCCCTCGCCGTCTCCGCCGCTTCCACGCCCGCCTTCGCCGCCCCGCCCACGGTGCTCCACGTCACCCTGGGGGCCGCCTCCAACGCGCCGGTCTCAGGCCGCCTGATCGTCTTCGCCGAGCCGGTGGAGGCGGCGAAGGCCGAGGCCAAGGACAAGCCGATCACGCAGGTGGAGGCCAATCCCTTCAACCTGAACGACGCCGCCCTCGCGGCGCAGGAGGTGACCAACCTCGCACCCGGCGCGACGGTCGACGTCGACGCCGACATCACCGCCTTCCCCAAGGCCTTCTCCAAGCTCAAGCCCGGCCGCTACGTGGTGCAGGCGGTGCTCGACCGGGACCACAGCTACAACTACTCCGGCCGGGGCGCGGGCGACCTCGTCAGCCCGGTGGTGGAGATGGACCTGCCCGCGGGGGGCGCCCTGACGCTGACCGAGGCGGTCCCGGCCCGCGATCCCTGGACTCCCCGCCCCGGCGCGCCTCCCGAGCGCGCGGCGGAGGCCGCCGCCGCCCGCCCCGACGTGCACGCGCTCGATGTCGAGAGCCCCCTTCTCAGCGAGTTCTGGGGCCGCCCGATCCACATGCGGGGCTGGGTGGTGACGCCCCCCGGCTACGCCGCCGACCCGAAGGCGCGCTACCCGACCGTCTACTACACCCACGGCTACGGCGGCACGCTGGGCGGGCTGGTCGGCGTCGCCGTGGGCGTGCGCACCGCCATGGTCAAGGGCCAGATGCCGCCGATGCTGTGGGTGCTGCTCGACGAGAGCTCGCCCACCGGCACGCACGAGTTCGCCGACAGCGTCAACAACGGGCCGTGGGGCCAGGCGCTGACCACCGAGCTGATCCCGCAGGTGGAGCGCGACTACCGCACCGACGGCAAGCCCTCGAGCCGGTTCCTGAACGGCCATTCCTCGGGCGGCTGGGCGGTGCTGTGGCTGCAGACGCGCTATCCCAAGGTGTTCGGCGGCGCTTGGCCGACCTCGCCGGATCCGAGCGACTTCCACGACTTCACCGGCCCCGACATCTACGCGCCGGGCGCCAACCTCTACGCCAAGACGGGCGGCGGGGACTGGCCGATCTGGCGCGACAAAGGCGAGGTCGTCGCCACCATGCGCCAGTTCGCAGGGTTGGAGCGGGTGCTCGGACCCTACGGCGGCCAGATGGCTTCGTTCGACTGGGTGTTCTCCCCGAAGGGCGAGGGCGGGGCGCCTCAGCCGATGTTCGACCGCGACACGGGAGCGGTAGACCCGGCCGTCGTCGCCTATTGGCGGGACCACTACGACATCGCCTACCGGCTGCAGCGCGACTGGCCGATGCTGAAGCCCGACCTTGACGGCAAGATCCACCTGACCGTGGGCACGGCCGACACCTTCTACCTGGACGGGGCCGCACACCGGCTGGAGGCGGTCATGAAGGGCTTGGGCGCGAAGACCGACTTCCGATATCTCGACGGCCGCACCCACTTCGATCTCTACGTGAAGGGCGACGATCGGCAGGGCCTGCTCAAGGACATCGCCTGGGAGATGTACGCGCTCGCGCGCCCCGGATCGAAGCGAGCGGGCTCCTGACCCTGGCCTCTCCGCCTTGCAAGGCGGCTATATAGAAGGCTATATACTGCGCTATCTATACGGGGCGCGGCATGCGGACGGACATCCTGAAGGATCGTGGACTGCTGTTCCTGGGGAGCCGGCTCAAGCGGCTCGCCGAGCGGATGCAGGGCGACGTGGTGAAGGTCGCCGAGGCGGCGGGGCTATCGGTGCAGCCCGGCCAGTATCCGCTGCTGGCGCTGCTGGACCGCGACGGCCCGCAGACGGTGGGAGCGCTCGCCGAGACGCTCGAGATGAGCCAGCCCAGCGTGACCCGCGCCGCCGCGCGCCTGAGCGAGATGGGCCTCGTCCGGACGAGCCGGGAGGCGCGGGACCAGCGGCTGCGCACCCTCTCGCTCACCCCCGCGGGCGCCGAGGCGATCGCGCGCTCGAAGGCACGCCTGTGGCCGCAGGTCGAGGCGGCCGTCGCGGAACTGACCGAAGGGCTTGACGGCCCCCTGCTGGATCAGATCGCGGCGCTGGAGGCGCGGCTGAAAGCGAAGTCGCTGGACGCGCGCGCGCGCGAGCTTCCGCACGCCCGCCTCGTGATCCGCGAGTTCTCCGACGACCTCGCGCCCGCCTTCCGGGAGATCAACGCGCAGTGGATCGGCGCCATGTATCGGCTGGAGCCGACCGATATCGAGGTGCTCGAGAATCCTCGCGCCCGGATCATCGATCCCGGCGGCGCGATCCTGTTCGTGGAGGCGCCGGGCCTGGGCGTCGTCGGCGCCTGCGCGCTGCAGAAGACGGGCGAGGGTCGCTTCGAGCTGACCAAGATGGGCGTGCTGGAGCTCGCGCGCGGACGCAAGGTCGGCGAGGCGCTGCTGGAGGCCGTGATCGCCAAGGCCCAGGCGATGGGGGCGCAGGTGCTCTACCTGCTCAGCAACCGGAAGTCGGAAGCCGCCATCCACCTCTACGAGAAGCTGGGCTTCGTCCACGACCCCGAGATCATGGCGGAGTACGGGGCCCGGTATGCGCGGTGCGACGTGGCGATGCGCTACGCGGGGCCGCCCGCGCCCTGAACGGCCGCAACGCGGCGCGTCAGCCCTTGCGACCCTTGCCCACCGTGCCGCCAATGCCGCCGGAACCGGGGTTCGACGTCTCCTGGCTTGGCGCGGCGGCCGCTCCCGAGCTCGGCGTGACGCCGCTGGTCGAGGCGGTCGTGTCGCCCGCGGGCGCGCCCGCGCCCG
>CAZZZR010000212.1:0-4785 GCA_964658605.1 uncultured Caulobacter sp.
CGCGCTGGCGGCGAGCGCGACCGGCGCGCGGGTGCTGCTGGTGGAGCAGGATGCGGTCCCCGGCGGCGCCCTCCTGCGCGACCCCGCGGAGGTGGATGGCGCACAGGGCCACGCTTGGGCGCGGACGGCGGTCGCCACCTTGCGCGAACGGGGCGCCCGGGTGCTGCTGCGGTCCACCGCCTTCGGCGTCCACGACGCGGGCTTGGTGACGGTCGCCGAGCGCTGCGTCGAGCCGGGGCAGGCGCCCGCGGGCGGCGTTGCGCAGCGGGCGTGGAAGGTGCGAGCGCGCAGGATCGTGCTGGCGCAGGGGGCGATCGAGCGGCCGCTGCTGTTCGCCGACAACGACAGGCCCGGGATCATGCTCGCCTCGGCCGCGCGCACCTACGCCGCTCGGTTCGGCGTGCGGCCCGGCTCCCGCGCGGTGGTCGCGGGCTGCGGGGAGGACGCCTACCTCACCGCCTTGGCCCTGGCGGAGGCAGGCGTGGAGATCGCGGCCGTGGCCGACAGCCGGCCCGTCGCCGACGGCCCGCTCGCGGCGCTGGCCCGGGAGCGCTTCCCCGTGCATCCCGACGCGCAGGTGGTGAAGGCTCGCGGGCGGCTGGCCGTGTCGGGCGCTGCGGTGGCCGCGGGCGGGCGGACGATCGACCTCGACTGCGACCTGATCGCTTCCGCAGGCGGCTGGACGCCCAGCGTCCATCTGCACATGCACGCCGGCGGCGCGCTGGACTGGGACGAGGCGGCCGGCGCCTTCACTCCCGCGTCGGCCCGGCAGGGACAGGTCAGCGTCGGCGCCTGCGCGGGACGCGGCGGACTGCAGGTCGCCCTCTCGGACGGCTGGAGCGCTGGCGTGGCGGCGAGCGCGACCCTCGGCCTCGACGCCGCGTCCGGCGAGGCGCCGCGGGGGGACAGCGCACGCCCGGCGCCCGAGCGATCGGGCGCGCACTACGGCCTGCACCCCGCCGCCTGCGCGAAGGTCGCCTTCGTCGATTACCAGAACGACGTCACCGCCGCCGACGTGGACCTCGCACACGCCGAGGGCTTCCGGCCGATCGAGCACCTGAAGCGCTACACCACCCTCGGCATGGCCTCCGACCAGGGCAAGACCTCCAACCTCGTCGGGCTCGCCCGCATGGCCGCCGCCCTGGGCAAGAGCCCGCCCGAGGTGGGCCTCACGACCTTCCGGCCCCCCTTCACGCCGGTGACGCTGGGCGCGCTGGCGGGGGAGGCGGTGGGCGCCCACGCCGCGCCGCGCCGCCGCCTGCCCGCCCATGCCGCGCATGTGGCGCTCGAGGCCGTCTGGCAGCCCTCCGGCTACTGGGACAGGCCCCGCGCCTATCCCCGCCCCGGCGAGAGCCTGCCCGACGCGGCCCTGCGCGAAGCCCGCGCCGTGCGCGAGGCGGCGGGGGTCGTGGACGTCTCGACGCTGGCCAAGTTCGAGGTCGCGGGGCCGGACGCCGCGGCCCTCCTGGAGCGCATCTGCGTCAACGGGATCGCCAAGCTGGCGGTCGGGCGCGGCCGCTATGTGGTGATGCTGCGCGAGGACGGGATCGTCGCCGACGACGGCACCGTCTGGCGCCTGGCCGAGCACCGCTACTTGCTCACCAGCTCCACCGGCGGCGCGGAGCGGATGGCGCACCAGCTCTCCTACGTCCGCAAGGTGCTGGCGCCGGGGCTGCGGGCGACGGCGGTGGTGGTGCAGGAGCGGTGGGCGGGATTCGCGGTCGCCGGGCCGCAGGCGCGCGCCGTGATCGCCGCGATCGCCGACGCCGAGCCGCCCCGCCACATGTCGGTCGCCCGGGCGCAGATCGTAGGCGTCGAAGGACTGGTGCTGGGCGCCAGCTACAGCGGCGAGCGGGCGTTCGAGGTCTACGTCCCATCGTTCGACGCCTCGGCCGTGTGGGCGGCGCTGCAGGCGGCGACGGCGCAAGCGGGCGGCGGCGCCTACGGGCTCGACGCCATGGATCTGCTGCGGATCGAGAAGGGCCACCTCGTCGTCGGCGCCGAGATCGACGGCCGCATGAGCCCCCACGATCTGGGCCTGTCGAAGATGCTGCGTCCAGCCGGCGGGTTCGTCGGCTGGGCCGGGCTTCAGCGACCCGCGTTCGCGGAGGCGGACCGCCTGCGCCTGGTGGGGCTGGAGGCGGTCGAGGGCGCCCTGCCGGAGGGGGCGATGGTGCTGCCGTGCGAGGGCGCCGCGCCCGAGGGCCACGTCACCTCCGCGGGGCGTCGGGTGCTGGGCGAGGGCGCCGTCGGCCTGGGGCTCGTGCGCGGAGGGCCGCAACGCCTCGGCGAGACGGTCGTGATCTCCTCGCCGACGCGGTCGCTCAGCGGCCGCGCGCGCCTGGTCGATCCTCTGTTCTATGACGCGGAAGGGGCGCGTTACCGTGACTGAGCCCGTTGTCATAGCCGTCGTCGAGCCGTTCGCCCTGGTCGCGGTGGAGCTGTGGGAGCCCGCGGCGGAGGTGGCCGTAGCGGACGCCATCGACGCGACTCCGCCGCTTCCAGGCCTGTCCGCGGCGTTGGGCGAAGGATGGCGGGCGATCCGGGTCGAGCCGCTGGTCTGGTGGCTGCGCGGCCCGCTTTGCGGACTGGCGAGGATGATGGCGAGGCTCGAGGCGCCCTTGGCCGGAACGGGCGTCGCGGTCGACCTGACGGGCGGCTTCGCCCAGCTTCGGATCGCCGGTCCCGGCTGGCGCGACCTGCTGATGATCGGCGGCGTGTTCGATGCGGAAGATCCGGCCTTCGGCGCGGGCTGCACGGCGAGCACGGTGCTGCATCACGTCGCCGTGCGCTACGACGTCGTCGGCCCCGACGAAGTGAGCGCCTACGCCCCCCCGAGTCATCTCGAGGGGCTCCTGCACCACTGGCGCGGAGCGGCCGGGAGGCGGGGCTAGGAGCCGCGCGCCTCCAGGGCGTCGGCGTGGGTGATCGGGCGCCAGCCTTTGGCCTCGCGCCAGTCCTTCGGCAGGTCGGCGAAGCGCTTGATGGTGAGCTTGTCGATGTCGGCGAAGCTGCAGCGGCCGTCCATCACCAGGTCGCGCACCGCATGGCCGCTCGCGGGGGACAGGCCGAAGCCGACGCCGCTCATGGTCGCGACGGTGAGGTTGCCGGGATCGTCCAGCCGGTCGATCACCGGGCGGCCGTCCGGGGTGTTCTCCACCACCCCGGCCCAGCTTCGGATCACCCGCAGGTGCGCCGCCCTGGGCAGGAGCTCGGCCACGCGGCGGGCGAGGTTGCGGACCAAGGGGGAGGTCGGCCGCCAGGACGGGCCGGCCGCGTCCACCGTCATCCACTCGTGCGGGCCGCCGCCGTAGGCGAGGTTGCCGCGCAGGGTCTGGCGACCGTACAGGCCGTTGCCGTCCACCCCGCCGATCGGCATCAGCGGCGCGGGCTCGGTGACCAGCATCTCGGCGCGGGCGGGGGCCAGGGGCAGGCGCGCCCCGACCCCGGCCAGCAGCGCCTCTCCTTGCGGTCCGGCCGCGACCGCCAAGTGGTCGCAGGCGAACACGCCCTTCGGCGTCTCCACACCCGTGACCTTACCGCCCGCGGTGATGATCCGCGTCGCGGGCGTGTGCTGCAGGATGCGGCCGCCGAGGTCCTGCAGCGCCCAGGCGTAGGCCTGCACCGTCCGCTGCGGGTTGGCCTGCCCACCGAAGTGCAGGTGGATGCCGCCCAGCACATTGTCGCCCGCCAGCGGCGCCTGCTCGCGCACCTGCTGCGGATCGAGGTCGTCGACGACGTAGCCGATGCGCCGGCACATCTCGCCCATGTAGCGGTAGTGGCGCAGGTGGTGCTCGGTGGTGGCGAAGATCACCCGTTCGCGGCGGTACTCGGTGGAGTAGCCCAGGAGATCGTCCATCTGCGGCCACAGCCGCTGCTCTTCGTGGAACAGCGGGCTCTGGTAGTGCGAGGCGCCGCCGCCGTTGCGGCTCGACGCCTCCCAGCCGACCACGCCCTTGTCGAGCACCAAGACGTCCACCCCCGACCGCGCCAGCCACCAGGCGGAGGAGAGGCCGGTGACGCCCGCGCCGATCACGATCACCGACGCGCCGGCGGCGCTCACAGGTGCATGCCGTCGCCGAGGGCGGCGGCGTGCTCCGCCTCCCGCTCGGTGCCGATGTCGGCGTAGGGGGTCCACTGGGTGGGGATGCCGAACCAGACGTCCCAGTGGGCGCTCATCTCAGGCGCCTCGTCCCAAGCCGCCAGCACGGCCAGCGGCAGGGGGCGGACGGGGGCGCGGTAGCCGCCGAGCGCGGCTTCGGCCGCGGCGGTGTTGGAGGCGCAGGCGAGGGTGGCCGCCACCTGCTCGCGGCAACGGCGGCCCTGGCACACGCCCATGCCCGCGCGGGTCAGGCGCTTGATCTGGTTGGCGTCGGTGGGGCCGTCCTCCAGGAGGCGCGCGAGGTCGCGGCGGCTCATGCCTTGCGAGGGTTCGCCGAGGTAGCCGGGCTGACGCACGGCGAGGAGCGCGGCGCGCGACACCTCCTCGCACTGGCACACGAAGGTGGCGGGGTCGCCCGCTTCGAGCAGGGCGCGCATCCAGGTCTGGGCATGAGCTACCGCATCATCGTGCCCTTCCCTGTCATCCCGGGCGGCGCAGCCGACCTGCGAGGCAGGAACCACGCCCGCGACCGAACCCCCTGGGTCCCGGCTCTCCGCTTCGCTGCGGCCGGGATGACATGACGGGTCAGATCCCCCCGTAGCGGTCGTAACCCTTGTCTTCCCAGTAGCCGCCCTGGCCGCCGGCGATGTGGTCGTAGCGGTCGACGGCTTCGAGCCGCATCA
>CAZZZR010000213.1:0-4785 GCA_964658605.1 uncultured Caulobacter sp.
ACGACCGCGCGGTGGAGGCGGGCTACCGCTCGGCGAGCGAAGCGCTGGAGAAGCTCGATCGCCCGCTGACGGACCTGCGCCGCCCCAGGGAGACGCCGCACGACCTGCCGATGCTCGAGCACACGTCCAGCTGACCTTGCGGCGCCGCTTGATCTGAGCGACGTTTAGATAAATCACGGGAGAACGACATGGCGGACGGCACGGACGGGCAGGTGCTCGTCACCGGCGGCTCGGGTTACATCGGCGGCTGGTGCGTGGTGCGCCTGCTGGACGCCGGGCACGACGTCCGCGTCACCGTCCGCGACCTGAAGCGGGAGGACGAGGTGCGCAAGGCGCTCGCCTCCGCCGCCCCCGCGGCGGCGGACCCCCGGCGCCTGACCTTCCACGCCGCCAGCCTGGAAAAGGACGAAGGCTGGGCGGAGGCGGTCTCCGGCTGCCGCTACGTGATGCATGTCGCCTCGCCCGTGCCCATCGCCCAGCCCAAGGACGCGGACGACCTCGTCAAGCCCGCCCGCGACGGCGCGCTCCGCGTGCTGAAGGCCGCCGTCGATTCCGCCGTCGAGCGCGTGGTCATGACGTCCTCGGTCGCCGCGGTCGGCGAGGCCGGGCGGGACGCGATGGTCGACGAGCGCGAGTGGACCAACCCCGACGGGAAGGACGTCACGCCCTACGCCAAGTCCAAGACCTTGGCCGAGCGCGCCGCCCGCGACTTCATGAAGGACCACCACGCCGCCACCAGCTTCGTGACCGTCAACCCGGCCCTGGTGCTCGGGCCGGTGATGAGCGCCGACTTCTCCAGCTCCGTCCAGGTGGTCTCGCGCCTCCTGAAAGGGCAGGTGCCGGGCATTCCCCGCATCGGCTTCAACCTCGTGGACGTGCGCGACGTGGCCGACCTGCACTACCTGGCCATGACCACCCCCGAGGCCGCAGACGGCCGCTTCATCGCCGCCGGCCAGTTCATGTGGTTCGAGGAGATCGCCGCCCTGCTGCGCGCCCGCCTCGGCGCCCGCGCGGAGAAGGTCCCGACCCGCCGCCTGCCCGACTGGATGGTCAAGGGCGTGGCGCTGGTCGATCCCGGCGTGAAGAGCATCGTGGGCGGCCTCTCCCGCCGCCGCGAGTTCAGCTCCGCCGCCGCCGACCGCGCCTTCGGCTGGCGTCCACGCCCGGTGGAGGAGACGGTCGTGGAGACCGCCGAAAGCCTCTACGCGAAGAACGCCCTCTGACTTGCCGCTTCCGGGCGGCGAGGGCTAGAGCCTCGCTCGCCGCCGCAGGAGCTTCGCTGATGTCGACCCGCCCAGAGACTCGGACCGAGACCGACACCTTCGGCCCCATCGAAGTTCGGTCCGACCGCTACTGGGGCGCGCAGAGCCAGCGGTCGATCGGCAACTTCAGGATCGGCTGGGAGAGGCAGCCGGAGTCGGTGATTCGCGCGCTGGGCGTCGTCAAGCGCGCCGCGGCCGAGGCGAACATGGCGCTCGGCAAGCTCGACCCGGCGATCGGCGAGGTCATCGTCAGGGCGGCGCAGGAGGTGATCGACGGCGAGCTCAACGACCACTTCCCGCTGGTGGTCTGGCAAACCGGCTCGGGCACGCAGTCGAACATGAACGCCAACGAGGTGATCTCGAACCGGGCGATCGAGATGCTGGGCGGCGAGATGGGGTCCAAGACGCCGATCCACCCTAACGACCACGTCAACATGAGCCAGTCGTCAAACGACACCTACCCCACGGCCATGCACGTCGCCTGCGCGGGCGAGGTCGCCTACCGGCTGATGCCGGCGCTGGAGCACCTGCACGCGGCGCTGAACGTCAAAGCCCAGCAGTTCGCTCACATCATCAAGATCGGCCGCACCCACACCCAGGACGCGACGCCGCTGACGCTCGGCCAGGAGTTCGGCGGCTACGCCCACCAGGTCGCCATGGGCGTGCGACGCATCAAGGAGAGCCTCTACGGCCTCTACGAGCTGGCGCAGGGCGGCACCGCGGTGGGCACCGGGCTGAACGCGCCCATCGGCTTCGCTGAGAAGGTGGCCGAGCGGATCGCCGCCATCACCCGCCTGCCCTTCGTCACCGCCCCGAACAAGTTCGAGGCGCTGGCGGCGCACGACGCCATGGTCTTCGCGCACGGGGCGATCAACACCGCCGCCGTCAGCCTGTTCAAGATCGCCAACGACATCCGCTTCCTGGGGAGCGGCCCCCGCTCGGGCCTGGGCGAGCTGGCGCTGCCGGAGAACGAGCCCGGCTCCTCGATCATGCCCGGCAAGGTGAACCCCACCCAGGCCGAGGCGCTGACCATGGTCTGCACCCGGGTGTTCGGGAACGAGACGACCATGACCTTCGCCGGCGCCTCCGGCCACTTCGAGCTGAACGTCTTCAATCCGGTGATGGCCTACAGCTTCCTGCAGTCGGCCGTGCTGTTGGGCGACGCCGCCCGCAGCTTCGCAGACAACATGGTCTCAGGCATCGAGGCGCGGGAGGACAACATCAAGGCTGCGCTGGACCGCTCGCTGATGCTGGTCACGGCGCTGGCCCCGAAGATCGGCTACGACGCCGCCGCCAAGATCGCCAAGACCGCTCACAAGAACGGCACCACCCTGCGCCAGGAGGCGGTCGGCGGCGCCTACGTCACCGACGCGGAGTTCGACGAGGCGGTTAGGCCGGAGAAGATGATCTCGCCGGGGTGAGACTTGGTCACGGTTTCTCCGCGACCGCCTTTCCAACCGGGGCCAGCGCGAGCATCGCCAGCTGTAGATCCTTGACGGCGAAAGGAATGCCGATGATGGTCACGGCTTCCGCTAGCGCGATCAGGACGTGGCTGAGGGCGATGTACCAGCCTGCCAGCAGGAACCAGATCACGTTCAAGCCGACGCCCAGGCAGCCCGTCCCGGCGTCTTCGCGGCCCGTCAGCCAGCTTCGGTCGACGATCTCCTTGCCGAAGGGCCAGAAGGCGAAGCCGGCGATGCGGAAGGCCGCTCCGGCCCACGGCAGGCCCACGACGGTGATCGCCAGCAGGCAGCCGCCGAGGAGCCAAAGCAACCCCGACAACCACCCGCCGAAGATGAACCACAAGACGTTGAGGATCAGGCGCATGGCCCGATCCTAAGCGTCGGCGCGCGTCAGTTCGAGGGCTTCTCGCGCCACTGCGCCTTGGCTTCGTCGGCGGTTTTGGAGAGGAACACCTTCTTCTCCTCGATGCGCGAGGCCCAGCTGACGGGGATCAGGTGGTGCTTGAAGCCGCCGGCGACGTCCAGCTTGGCGAGCTCGATGGTGTCGCCCAGCACGTGGTCCACGCGGCCGACGTGGTGGCCGTCGGAACCGACGACTTCAAAGTGTTCTTCGATCTGGGTGACGTCGACCATGGTATGTCTCCTTGCGTGGATGGATGGGACAGAGAACGTGACGGCGGCCGCGCGGTTGCCAGAAGAGGAGCCGGCGATGGGCGATCTCGTGAACCTGAACCGGGCGCGCAAGGCGCGGGACAAGGCGGCGGCCAGGGCGCAGTCCGCCTCGAACCGCATCGTCCACGGGCTGACCAAGGGCGAGCGCGCCGAGATGGAGGCCGAGGCCGAGCGTCGGGCGCACACGCTGGACGGCGCCAGGCGCGAGACGCCGTTGCGCGACGAGCCCGAACCCTCCGCCTGACCGGGCGCCCCCCTAGCGCCGCGATCCTGTCGCCAGCGGCCTCGCACCGCCGTCTCGCCCGCGCGTCATGGAGGCGAGGGCGGCGTTCTCCACCCGGATGCGCCACCAGAGGACCGCGAGATTGAGAACGCCAAATGCCAGCGAGACCAGCGGCAGGCCCACGGCCAGCGGCAGGACGAACATCTCCGCCGAGACGACCGCGTAGTTGGGGTGGCTGATCACGCGGTAGGGACCGCGCCGCACCAGCGTCTCGCCGGGCACGACGAACACGCGCGTCGTCCAGCGTCGCCCGATCGAGCCCAGCACCCAGCCTCGCGCGACCTGCAGCAGGACGTAGACGCCCGTCCACAGCCAGACGAGCGGCCGGTCCCAGCCCAGGACCCACAGCGTGATCAGCCAGGCGGCGTGCATGGCGACGATCAACGGGTAGTGCGCGGCGCCTACCTCCACCGCGCCCTGCGCCTTCAGCCGCGTCTCGTTGGCGCGCGCATACACCAGCTCTCCCAGCCGCTGCGCCGTTACGAGCCCCAGGAGGATGACCGTCTGGATCACGCGTCGACCGCCCCTAGGGCCGCGAAGCTTGCGGTGAAGCCGGGGCCTAGCGCCGCCATCGTCAGCGGCCCAGGCTCGGATTTAGCCAGGACCCTTTCGAGCACGAAGAAGACGGTGGGCGCGCTCATGTTGCCGTATTCGGCCAGCACCTCGCGCTCGACGTCCAAGGCGCCCTCCTCCAGCCCCATGACGCCTTCCAACGCCGGCAACACGCGCGCGCCGCCCGGGTGGCAGACGTAGCGGGCGTGCCCCTCGTGGAAGGCCTGCGCCTCGCGGCCGAAGCCTTCCATCGCCTCACCGAACCGCTGCTGCACGAAGGCGGGCAGGGTCGGCGCGAGCACGATGCCGAAGCCGACCGGGTCCACCGTCCAGCCCATGATGTCGAGCGTGTCGGGCCACAGGTGCTGGGCGTCGGCCCCCACCGGACGCGCGCCCGGGGGCCCGCCGACCCCCGCACGCAGCACGGCCGCGGCTGCGCCGTCGCCGAACAGGGCGGTGGCGACGACGTTCGCCTTGGTCGCAGCGTCCGCGCGCACGCTCAGCGAGCACAGCTCGACCACCACCAGCAGCACCGCCTTGCCCGGCTCCGCCA
>CAZZZR010000214.1:0-4728 GCA_964658605.1 uncultured Caulobacter sp.
TCATCGAGGCCGTGCCCTACTGCCTGGACTTCGACGTGATCCAGATCGTGCGCACGGCCGCTCCCTCCCCCTCCGACCTCGACGCCGAGGTTAAGGCGCGGGCCCGCGCCTTCACGGACGACGTGGCGGGGTTCATGGAGACCGGGCTGACCGCCGACTACGCCTTGCACAAGCTGCCCGGCGCGCTGGCCACCAGCATGAGGCGGCGTTGATCCTGGGCGAGGCGCAGGTCGCCCACCTCGACACGCCCGCGCTCGACATCATCAAGCTGGCGGGTTGGATCTGATGGCCGAGGCGCCTGCGCCCGCGACGCGTCCGCTGAAGGTCGTCGGCGTCGCGTCCTTCATGAACGTGGCGGGCGCGCAGGAGGCGCTGGTGCGCGTGGCGCGCCGCCTGCGCGCGCGCGGCCACGAGACGGAGGTGGTGTTCCTCTACGAGGAGGCGCCGGCGTTCGCGGGCGAGCCGCACGTCTCGGTGCTGACGCAGAAGCCGAAGCTCTCGCCAGCCGAATACGTGAGCACCTTCCTGAAGCTGCGCCGATGGCTGATCGCGGCCCGGCCGGACGCCGTGCTGGGCTTCCTGCCGCTGGGCGCGGTGTTCGGGGCGCTCGCGGCGTGGAGCGCGGGCGTGAAGGTCCGCATCGCCTCGCAGCGCGCGCCGGGACCGACGTTCGGACGGGCCATGCGCCTGCTCGACCGCCTGTGGGGGACGCTGGGCGTCTACACCCGCATCGTCTGCGTGTCGGACGCGGTGCTCCACTCCTTCGACGACTATCCCAAGGCCTACCGGGACAAGCTCTCGGTCGTGCACAACGGCATCGAGTGGACGCCCTCCCCGCTCAGCCGGGAGGAGGCGCGCGCCCGCTTCGGCCTGCCGCAGGACGCGCTGGTGCTGCTGGCGCTCGGGCGGATGAAGACGCAGAAGAACTACCTCTACCTCTTGGAGCGGGTGGCGGAGACGCCGGGTGTTCTCCTGGTCGTCGGCGGCGACGGGGAGCTGCGGCCGCAGGTCGAGGCCAAAATCGCGGAGCTGGGCATCAGCGACCGCGTGCGCCTCCTGGGCAATGTCGAGCGGGAGGGAGTGAACGCCCTCTACGCGGCGAGCGACGTGTTCGTGATGAGCTCGCTCTACGAGGGGCAGAGCAACGCGGTGCTGGAGGCGATGAACGCCGGCCTGCCGATGGTGGTCAGCGACATTCCCATGAACCGCGAGACGCCGGTCGACGCGGAGGGGAGCGAGACCGGCGTGCTGGCGCCGCTCGACCGGCCGGATGTCTGGCTCGCAGGGCTGGCGCGGCTGCGCGATGATGCGGCGGAGCGGGCCCGCCTGGGCGCTGCGGCCCAGGCGCTGGTGCAGCGCCGCTTCAGCCTGGACGCGATGATCGACGGCTTCGAACGCGCCATCCTGGCGGACCTGGAGCGTACGCGATGAGCGAGAGGGCCACCCTCGCCCCGCCTGCCGCGTCCGCCGCCGCCCCGATCGAGCGCGTGGTGGTCGGCGGGGTGCCGGTGGACCGGCTGACCGGCGCGCAGCTGTGCGACCGGCTGGCCGCCGACTTCGCCGCGCGCAAGGCCGGTCGCGGCGGCCCGCCCAAGGTCGGCACCACCGTGAACGGCCAGGTGATGTCGCTGTTCGCCGCCGACTCCGTCTTCCGCGAGGCGCTGCTGGCGGCCGACTACATCGCCGCGGACGGCATGAGCGTGGTCAACGGGTCCCGCATGTTCACCAAGCGTCCCTTGCCGGAGCGCGTGCCGACCACCGACTGGTTCCACGACGCCGCGGACACCGCCGCCCGCCACGGCATCCGCTTCTTCATGCTGGGCGCCAAGGCGCAGGCCAACGCCGCGGCCGTCCGGCGCGTGGGCGCGCTGCACCCCGGCCTGCAGATCGCCGGGGCCCGGGACGGCTATTTCAAGGACGACGAGGTGGAGGCGGTCGCGGCCGAGGTGGCCGCCTCGGGCGCGGACGTGCTGTGGGTCGGGGTGGGCAACCCTCGCCAGATTCTCCTCGCCCACCGCTTCAAGGCGCTCCTGCCGCAGCTGACCTGGGTGCGCACCTGCGGCGGCCTGTTCGACCATCTGTCCGGGGAGGTCGCGCGCGCCCCCGCGGCGCTGCAGGCTGCGAACCTGGAGTGGGCCTGGCGCGCGGCGCTGGAGCCCCGGCGGCTGCTCTGGCGCTACCTGACCACCAACGTCCACTCCAGCTGGCTGATGGCCACACGGTCCGAGCGCTAGGCCGTTTGCGCCCGCCCCACAGGGGTTACGGCGAAGCTCCCGCTCGGCTAGACGAGCGCCCATGCTGGTGGTGAGGCCCGCGGGCCCGGACGACTTCGACGCGCTGATGGAGCTGGCGGTGCTCTCCGGCCGCGGGTTCACCAGCCTGCCCGAGGACGCGCCGACGCTGCGCGAGCGCCTGGAGGTCTCGGCGGCCAGCTTCTCGGGCGAGTGCGCGCCGCTCGAGGCCTGGTACACCCTCATGCTGGAGGAGACGGACACGGGGCGCATCGAGGGCGTCGCCGGGGTGAAGGCGGCCGTAGGACTGAAGCGGCCCTTCTTCTCCTTCCGCGCCACCACCCTCGCCCAGCACTCCTCGGCCACGGGGACGCGGTTCGACCACCAGGTGCTGGTTCTGGTGAACGAGTGCTCGGGGTGGACCGAGGTGGGCTCGCTGTTCCTGCGCCCCGAGCGGCGCAAAGGCGGGGCGGGCTCGCTGCTCGCCACCGCCCGCTATCTGATGATCGCCGCCGACCCCGCGCGCTTCGCCGACACCGTTCTGGCCGAACTGCGCGGCTGGTTCGATGCGTCCGGCGTCTGCCCGTTCTGGGAGCACGTCGGCTGCCGCTTCTTTCGCCTGCCGTTCGACGAGGCGGACCGGATGAGCGCCTCGACCGACGGCCAGTTCATCCTGGACCTCGCGCCCCGCCACCCGATCTACCTCGAACTCCTGCCCGAAGCGGCGCGCGAGTCCGTGGGCCGGGTGCACGACGAGGGGCGCGCCGCCGAAGCGCTGCTGGCGCGGGAGGGGTTCCGCCGCACGGGACTCGTCGACATCTTCGACGCCGGTCCCACCGTGGCGGCGCCGCGCGAGACCATCCGCAGCATCCGCGACAGCCGCCGCGTGCGGGTCGAGGTGGGCGAGATGGCGCAGGACGCGCCCCCCCTGCTGGTGGCCGCCGACGACGTCGCCGCCTTCCGGGCCGTGCGCGCCCGGGCCGAGGTGCTGGAAGGCGACCGCCTGCGTCTGGACGCCGAGACCGCGCGGGTGCTCGGGCTCCAGCCGGGCGAAGCCGCACGGGTGCGGGCGTGACCTCGACCGTGGAGGCCAACGCCGACGGGCTGGTCGGGCCGACGCACAACTTCGCGGGGCTCTCGCCGGGCAATCTCGCCTCCACCGCCAACGCGGGGGCGGCGTCCAACCCTCGCGCGGCCGTGCTGGAAGGGCTGGAGAAGATGGCGCGGGTGGCCGCGCTCGGCCTGCCGCAGTTCGTGCTGCCCCCGCACGAGCGGCCCGACATGGGCTTCCTGCGAGCGCTGGGCTTCTGCGGGCGCGACGCTGACGTGCTCGCCGCCGCCTGGCGCGAGGTGCCGGAGTTCCTGGGCGCGGCGACCTCCGCCTCGTCCATGTGGGCGGCGAACGCGGCCACGGTGACGCCGAGCGCCGATGCGGCGGACGGGCGCGTGCACCTGAGCGCCGCCAACCTGCTCACCAACCTGCATCGCGGGCTGGAGCCCGCGCAGACCGCCCGGGCGCTGCGGCGGCTTCTGCCCGACGAGGGGCGCTTCGCCGTGCACGAGGCCCTGCCCCGAGCCCCCCACTTCGGCGACGAGGGCGCCGCCAACCACGTGCGCCTCAAGGGCGATGGAGACGCGGGCGTCAACCTCTTCGTCTACGGCCGGGACGCCTACGAGCCTTGGACCGCCGTCCACCCCGCCCGCCAGACGCGCCAGGCGTTCGAGGCGATCGCGCGGCGCCACGGGACCGCCCGCGCCGTCTTCGCCCGCCAGGACCGCCGCGCCATCGAAGGCGGGGCCTTCCACAACGACGTGGTCTGCGTGGGAGCGGGCGCGTGCCTGTTCTTCCACGAGGCGGCGTTCGAGGACGCCGCCGCCGTCCGCCGCGAGATCGCCGGCGCCGCAGACGGGGTGTTCGCGCCGGAGTTCGTCGAGGTGTCGGAGGCGGAGCTGCCGCTGGCCGAGGCGGTGAAGAGCTACCTGTTCAACTCCATGCTGGTGCGGCCTCCCGGCGCCGACCGGCTAACCCTCGTGGCGCCCATCGACGTCGCGGAGACGCCGGCCGCCAAGGCGGTGGTCGACCGGCTGCTCGGCTCCAACGGGCCGATCGGCGCGGTGGACTATGTCGATGTGCGCCAGAGCATGCGGAACGGCGGCGGCCCGGCCTGCCTACGGCTGCGCATCGAGCTGAACGAGGCGGAGCTGGCGGCGGCCAACCCCGCCCAGCGCTTCGACGCCGCCCTGCACGCCCGGCTCCGGGACTGGGCGCAGCGCCGCTATCGCGACCGGCTGGTGCCCGCCGACCTCGCCGACCCGGCGCTGCTGGACGAGAGCCGCGCGGCGCTGGACGAGCTGACGGGGATGCTGGGGCTGGGCGCGGACTTCTACCCGTTCCAACGGTAGGCGGTCACCGCTCCCCGAAGATCGCGCTCCCCACCCGCACCGAGGTCGCGCCGAAGCGGATGGCGGTCTGGAAGTCGCCGCTCATGCCCATGCT
>CAZZZR010000215.1:0-4704 GCA_964658605.1 uncultured Caulobacter sp.
TCAGCCCAGGCGGGTGACGATGGTCTCCACCACCGGGCGCCGCTCCCAGATGCGCTGGCTGGACTTCTTCAGCACCCGCGCCACCGCCTGCTGCACGTTGCGGTCATCCTCGCGGTCGGCGGGCTTGAGCGCGTTGACGGCGTTCTGGGCGTCGTCGCCCAGGTCGTCGAGCGCCTCGTCGATAGGGTAGTCGTCGTCGCCCGGCAGGCCCACCGAGGTGATGCCCACGTCCGCCGCCAGCTTGCCCTTGCGGTCCAGCGTCACCGCCACGAGCAGCAGGCCGTTGGATGCGGCGTGGCGGCGCTCGCGCATGGGCTCCGAGTTCTCCTCCGTCAGCACGCCGCCGTCGACGTAGAGGACGCCGGACTTCACCTCGTCGATCACCTCGGCGCGGCCCGGCGCGATGCGCACCATGTCGCCGTTGCGGGCGGCGAGCGCCTGGGGCGTCTGCATCTCCTTGGCCAGCGCCACGTGCTCAAGCGCATGGCGGCGCTCACCGTGGACGGGGAGCGCGATCTCGGGCCGCACCCACTGGTACATCTGGCGCAGCTCGTCGCGGCAAGGGTGGCCGGAGACGTGGATGCCGGGGTGCTCGCGCTCGGTGTGCAGGCGCACGCCCCGGTCGCTGAGGCGGTTCTGCAGCGAGCGGATCGCCACCTCGTTGCCGGGGATCTGGCGACTCGAGAAGACCACGTGGTCGCCCTGCCCCAGCGTGGCGTGCGGGTGGGTGCCGTCGGCGATGCGGCTCAGCGCGGCGCGCGGCTCCCCCTGGCTGCCGGTGCAGAGGTAGAGGACGTTGTCGTTCGGCAGGTAGCCCGCCTCCTGCTCGCTCAGGAAAGGCGCGACGCCCTTGAGCAGGCCCACGTGCTTGGCGGCGGCGGCCATGCGCAGCATGGAGCGGCCGAACAGGCAGACGCGCCGGTCCACCGCCTCGGCGGCGCGGATCACGCTGTCCATCCGCGCGACGTTGGAGGCGAAGCAGCCTACCGCCACCTTGCCCTTCAGCGTGGCGAGGAGCTCGGTCATCTTGACCCGCACCTCGGCCTCGGAGCCGGCGACGCCGTCCACGAAGACGTTGGTGGAGTCGCAGGTCATGGCCAGCACGCCTTCGTCGCCGAGCTGGCGCAGGCGATCCATGTCCGTCGGCGGGCCCACGATCGGGTCGGGGTCGATCTTCCAGTCGCCGGTATGGAGCACCAAGCCCAGCGGCGTCCTGATCGCCAGGGCGTTCGGCTCCGGCGTCGAGTGGGTCATGGTGACCAGCTCGATGTCGAACGGGCCGAGGCGTATGTTCCCGCCGAGCTGCACCTCGTGGATCTTCACCTGGTCGAGGAGATCCGCCTCCCGCAGCTTCTCGCGCAGGATGAAGGCGGTGAAGGGAGTGGCGTAGATCGGCGCCTTGAGGCGCGGCCACAGGCGGGCCACGGCGCCGATGTGGTCCTCGTGCGCGTGGGTGAGCACGATGCCCAGGATGTCTCTGGCGTACTCCTCGATGTAGCTCGGGTCCGGCACGATGATGTCGACGCCCGGCGTGGTGTGGTCGCCGAAGGTGATGCCGATATCGACCACGATCCACTGGCGCGCATGGGCGGGACCGTAGCCGTAGAGATTGAAATTCATCCCGATCTCGTTCGACCCGCCGAGCGGCAGGAAGACGAGTTCGTCGTCGGTTTTACTGTTGATGGTCATGTATCCGTCAGATGGGCGTTGCGACGCCAGATTTCGAGGAGGCCCCGCAAGGTAAGATCGGGGTCGAAGCGGTCGATGGAGGGGGTGGCTCCCTCGAACAACGAGGCGACGCCGCCGGTGCCGATCACGGTCATGGGCGCGTCCCACTCGGCCTTGATGCGCGTCACCAGCCCTTCGATCAGGCCGATATAGCCCCAGAACACGCCCGATTGCATCGCGCTGACGGTGTCGCGGCCGATGGCGCGGTTGGCGGTGGGGCGTTGGATGGCGATGCGGGGCAATTTGGCGGCGGCCTCGTGCAGCGCCTGCATGGAGAGGTTGACGCCGGGCGCGATCACCCCGCCCTCGAACCCGCCGTCGGCTGCGACGACGTCGAAGGTGGTGGCGGTGCCGCTGTCGATGATCAGGAGGTCGCCGGGATAGGCGATGTGCGCCCCGATGGCGTTGACCAGACGGTCGGCCCCGGCCTCGGCGGGCTTGTCGATGCGCACGGGGATGCCGAGGTCGGCGTTCTCCCCGATCACCAGGGGCTCGGTCTTCAGGTAGCGGCGCGCCAGGTTGCGCAGGTTGAACACCGACTGCGGCACCACGCTGGAGACGATGCAGCCGTCCAACGCGCCCAGCGTCAGGCCCGCCATCGCCAGGAGCTGGCTCAGCCAGACGGCGTATTCGTCGGCGGTGCGCGTGCTCTCGGTGGCGCTACGCCACTGGGCGATCCACTCGGCGCCGTCGTGGACGGCGAAGAGCGTGTTAGTGTTGCCCTGTTCGATGGCCAGCAGCATCAGGCGGGCTCCGGATACGACACGGGGAAGACGTCGCCGGCCGAGATGCGGCGACGCGAGCCGTCGTCCAGCCGCAGCCGCAGCGCCCCGTCGGGCTCGAGACCCTCGGCGACGCCCTCCACCGTCTCGTTGGGCAGGCGGGCGGCGCAGCGGGTGTTCAGGTGGGCCGCCCGGGCGGTCCAGGCATCGGCGACGGCGGCGAACCCGCCCTGCTCCCACAGGCGCATGCGCCGGGCGAAGGCTCGCGCCAGCGTCGTCAGCGCCGCGTCGAAGGTCGGGGCGGGGGCGTCGGCGGCCAGGTGCGCGGCGAGCGTCGTCGCCGGCCGTTCGAGCCCCTGCGGCGCATGCACGAGGTTGAGGCCGATCCCGACCGCCAGCCATAGCCCCCCCGCCGCCCGTGCGCCGGACTCCACCAGGATGCCGCAGACCTTGCGCCCTGCGACCTCCACGTCGTTGGGCCACTTCACGCGCACAAGGCTCGGCGGAACGGAGGCGGCGGCGACGTCGTGCGCCGCCAGCGCCGCAACGAAGGAGACACGCGCGGCCTCGGCGGGCGGCAGCGCGGTGGTGGTCAGGAACGTGGCGGACAGGTTGCCGACCGGCGAACTCCAGTCCCGCCCCCGCCGCCCGCGCCCCGCGGTCTGGGTGCGGGCCGCGATCCACAGCGGACCGCCCTCCCCGGCTTCCGCAAGGCGGCGGGCTTCGGCGTTGGTCGAGTCGAGCGCGTCGTGGACGACGGCGGGCGCCGCGCTCTCGCCTCCGGTCAGCAAGAGCGGAGCGCGGTCACGGCTTCAGCGCCGTAAAGGCCTGGCTCGCCAGCCGAGCGGCGGGCTCCAGCACCGCCAACGCGGGCAGCACGACAGGAAAGCTGAACAGCGCCGCCGCGTAGGCCACGCCCCGCGCCTCCAGCGGCGCGCGGTCGGGCGCCTCGCCCTCGGCCGCGTCGAACCACATCGTCTTGATCAGGCGCAGGTAGTAGAAGGCGGCCACCACGCTCATCACCAGGGCGAACACCGCGGCGGGCCAGATCGGCGTCGCCAGCGCCGCCTTGAACACGAAATACTTGGCCCAGAAGCCGGAGAACGGCGGCAGGCCCAGCACGCTCAGCGACAGCGCCGTGAGGCACAGGGCGATGCCGGGATTGGTCTTCAGGAGGCCCCGGAAGTCGGCCAGGTTCTCGATCGGCCTGCCCGCGCGCTGCAGAGCGACGAGGCAGGCGAAGAAGCCCGTCACGTCGATCATGTAGAGCACCATGAACACCAGCATCCCCTCGACCCCCGCCTGGGTGCCGCTGGCCAGCCCGATCAGGGCATAGCCGATGTTGGCGATGGAGCTGTAGGCCAGGAGCCGTTTCAGGTTCTTCTGCACCAGCCCGGCCAAGGCGCCCACGAGCACGCTCATCACCGCGATGGCGACCAGCACCTGTCCCCACTGGAAGGTCGCCCCCGGGAAGGCCTGCCCCAGCGCCCGGGCGAACAGCATCATGGCGGCGAGCTTGGGGGCGGCGGCGATGAAGGCGACCACCGGGGTCGGCGCGCCCTCGTAGACGTCGGGCGTCCACATGTGGAACGGCGCGGCCGCGACCTTGAACGCCAAGCCGCAGATCAGGAACACCAGCCCGAAGATCACGCCCGTGCCGTGGGCGGCGGTCACCGCGGCGGCGATGGCGTCGAACCGTACGCTGCCCGCGAACCCGTAGATCAGCGAGGCCCCGTAGAGGAGGATCCCGGAGGACAAAGCGCCCAGCACGAAATACTTCAGCCCGGCCTCCGACGCCTTGCCGTCGTCGCGTTGGAAGGCGGCCAGCACGTAGGTGGCGAGGCTGAACAGCTCCACCCCGACGTAGAGCGAGATCAGGTCGCCGGACGAGGCCATCATCCCCATGCCGGTCGAGGCCAAGAGGATCAGCACCGGATACTCGAATCGGCTGTTCCTCACGCGCACCAGCCACGGGTCGCCGAGGATGATGGCGACGCCGCCGAGCAGGAAGATGACCACCTTGGCGAAGGCGGTGGCTCCGTCCGCGACGAAGCCGCCGTTGAACGCCTCGCCGTGCGGGCCGACCGCCGCGGCCATGGCGGCGACGACCAGCGCCGCGACACTCGCCAGCGAGACCACGCGCACTTTCAGCCCGAACGCCCCGGCCGCCAGCAGGGCCAGCGCAGACAGAGCCAGTATGATCTCGGGGAGCGCGATCGAAAGGGCGCCGGAGAGGTTCATGGAGGCTGAGGTC
>CAZZZR010000216.1:0-4670 GCA_964658605.1 uncultured Caulobacter sp.
AGGGCGGCCCAGCCGCCCTCCGCCGTCTCGAGCCCGGACGCGCAGGCCAGCGCGGCCGCGTCGCAGACGCGCCGGGCCTCGTCGGGCTCGGTGAGGTCGGTCGCGGCGGCGACCACCGTCTGCGCCATCGCGGGCTCCTGCCGGCGCAGCGTGCGCCAGAGCAGCGCGAGCGCGTCGGGGGGCAGGGGAGCGCAGGGGTCGTCGGCGCCCTGGCGAACGACCGCGGCGAGAGGCGCAAAGACCAGGTCGCGCACCCGCCTGTCCGCCTGTTCGTCCTGCAGCAGCTCGCAGGCGGCGCGGGCCGCGCCGGTGCGCGCGCCGACCGTCTTCATGGCGGGGGCCAGCTTGGCAATCTGCAGGTCCGACAGCGCGGCGAAGAGCGCCTTCAGCTGCTCGGCCTTGTTCGGGTCCAGGGTGCGCAGGGGCGAGTCTCCGCGCCGATGAGGCGCGCGACACTTTGACGACCGCCCGTTAAGCCTTCGCTGACGGCCGTCTCCGGTCAGGCGGCGGCGCGGGGCAGCGTCAGCTCGACCTGCAGGCCGCCCAGCGCCTGCGCCTCGCCCAGCACGAGCGCGCCGCCGTACGCCCGGGCCAGTTCGTCCACGATGGCCAGCCCCAAACCCGACCCGGGCGCGGACTCGTCGAACCGCTGCCCGCGCCGCAGCGCAGCGTCCCGGGCCTCGGGGGCCAAGCCCGGTCCGTCGTCGCGGATGGTGATGCGCAGGGCGCCCTCGCCTAGCGCCTGCGCGGTCGCCACCACCTGGCCGTGCGAGTATTTGCAGGCGTTCTCCATCAGGTTGCCCGCCATCTCGAGGAGGTCCTGCCGCTCGCCCTGGAAGGCGAGGTCGTCCGGAGCGTCCCAGTCGATGTCGACGCCCTTGCCGCCGTAGATGCGGTCCAGCGTGCGGGCCAGCTCGTCGAGGAGGGGCGCCACGGCCGTGCGTTCGCCCGCACTCTGCGAGCGGGCGGCGGCCCGGGCCCGGCGCAGATGGTGCTCCACCTGCGCGCGCATCAGCTCCGCCTGCCGCCGCACGACCTCCGCCATCGGGTCGGTCCGGCCGTCAGCCTCGCTGAGCATGACGGAGATGGGCGTCTTCAGCGCGTGCGCCAGGTTGCCGACGTGGGTGCGCTGCCGCTCCACCACCTCCTGGTTGTGATCGAGAAGGGCGTTCAGCTCTCCGGCGAGGGGGGCGAGCTCACGGGGGTACGGCCCCGTCAGCCGCTCGGCCCCGCCCTTGCGCACCCGCGCCACGTCGCGACCCATGGCGAACAGCGGCTGCAGGCCGATGCGCACCTGCAGGATCACGGCCGTCACCAGCCCCGCGCCCAGGAGCACCAGCGACACCGCGGTCGTCACGGTGAAGCGGCGCACGTCGCGGTCGATGGCGCTGCGATCCTCCGCCGTCATGAAGATCACCGGCGCCGCGCGGCCCGCGAGCACCCGCTGCATGGCGGCGATCCTGAGCGGCTGGTCGTGCGGGCCGGGTGCGGAATAGTAGATGCGGCCCTTGGGATCCGCCTTCATCCGCGCGACCTCAGCCGCAGGCATCGGCAGGTCGTCGGCGTCGAAGATCGAGCGCGAGCGCGCGTCGGGCAGGGCGTGGACCGAGCCGTCGGGCCGCTGCTCGGCGATCTGCCAGTATTTGCCCGAGTAGGCGCGCGTGGCGCGCACGTCGATCAGGAACGGCGCGGCGACCGATCCGTCGGGATTGATGCTGGTGCCCGCGTACAGGTCGTCGGCGTCGGCGGCGAGCCGCTGGTCGAAGCGGTCGGTGGCGGCGCGGTCGAAGAAGGCCGAGAGGCCAATCCCCGTGGCGATCAGCGCGACGACCGACCAGATCGCCGCCAGCCACACCAGCCGCCCGACCAGCGACCGCTGCGGCTGCGGCAGCCGCTTCCTTAGGTCGGCCGCGAGGGAGGGCATGCGGGCGTCAGCGCCGCAAGCCGGGCGGGGTCGCAGCCGTCACGCCGCTTCGCCGCCCTCGCCCGGTCCGCACGACAGGCGGTAGCCGAGGCCGCGCATGGTCTCGATGCGGTCGGCGCCGATCTTCTTGCGCAGGCGGCCGACGAAGACCTCGATGGTGTTGGAGTCGCGATCGAAGTCCTGGTCGTACAGGTGCTCGACCAGCTCCGTGCGGCTGATCACCCGTCCCTGGTGCATCATCAGGTAGTGCAGCAGCCGGTACTCCAGCGACGTCAGCCGCAGCGGCTCGCCCGCCACGCTGGCCCGGGCCGCCCGCGGGTCGAGCCGCAGGTCGCCGCAGCTCAGCGTCGCCTGACTGTGGCCCGCCGCCCGCCGCACCAGCGCCCGCAGCCGCGCGAGCAGCTCTTCGGTGTGGAAGGGCTTGGTCAGGTAGTCGTCCGCGCCCGCGTCGAAGCCGGCCACCTTGTCCGACCAGGCGCCGCGCGCGGTGAGGATCAGCACCGGCGCGCCCATCGCCTGCCGCCGCCAGCGCTCCAGCACCGACACCCCGTCCACCTTCGGCAGGCCCAGGTCGAGCACCACGGCGTCGTAGGGCTCCGTCTCGCCGAGGAACTGCCCCTCCTCGCCGTCGGGAGCATGGTCGACCGCGTAGCCGGCGTCGGCGAGCGCGCTCTTCAGCTGGCGGGTGAGGTCGGGATCGTCCTCGACGAGCAGGATGCGCAACGGATCACTTCCCTTCCTGGCGCAGGATCGCGCCGGTCTCGGCGTCCACGATCACGTCGAGGCGTCGCCCGTCGGAGGCGGCCCACCTTACCCGGTAGACGGAGCGGCCGTCAGCCCCGGTCTCAAGACCCGCGTCCAGGAGGTGGCCGGGCGTCCGCGCTTCGACGGCATGGATCGCCTGGCTGAGCGGGATGATCCGTCCCGCCTGCTTCAGCGCCCTCACGCCGCCCGTCTTCGGACTCCAGTCGGCGCCGAGCGAATCCGACGTCTGGAGCGCGGACGTGCCGGCCAGAAGGACGCTGATCACGATGCCGATCATGGAGGAGACCCTTGCGCCGCCGCGACTGAACACGCCCTGAACGGGCGAGCCCTGCGCGTAGCGCACATGGGTTTCAGTCGATTTGCAGCGATTCAAGCCTTGCGACGCGGCGTGTACGGACGCTCCCGGCGCATCGTTTCGGCCAAGGCGTCGAGTTCGGGGTCCGACGTCTCGGGCAGCACGATCATCACCCGCGCATAGAGGTCGCCGCGGCGTCCGGTCGGCCCGTCCACGAAGCCGCGCCCCTTCAGCCGCAGCACCGCGCCGGAGGAGGTGTGCGGCGCCACCCGCAGCGCGACGTCGCCTTCCGGCGTAGGCGCCTCCACCCGGGCGCCCAGCACGGCGTCCGGCAGGGAGACGGGCAGGTCCATGTGCAGGTCCGCGCCCTCGCGGCGGTAGAGGGGGTGGGCGCGCACCTCGATCTCGATCATGGCGTCGCCCGCCGCCCCGCCGCGGCCGGGCGAGCCCTGGCCCTTCAGGCGCAGCACCTGGCCGTCGTAGGCGTGCTTGGGGATGGTGATGTCGAGCTGGCGGCCGTCGGGGAAGGCGACGCGCTTGGCCCCGCCCCGGATCGCCTCCTCCAGGTCGATCTCGAGTTTGGAGCGCACGTCCTGGCCCTTCTGGGCGAAGCCGCGGCCGAACGGGTTGTGTCCGGCGCCGCCGCCGCGGGTGAAGATGTCGCCCAGGATCTCCTCGAAGTCCGCGCCCTCGAACTGCGCGGACGCGCCTTGGAAGCCGCCGCCGCCGAAGCCTTCCCGCCGCCCGAAGCCGCCGCCGCCTGTCCCACTTGGGCCGCGCGGATCGAAGCCGCGCATGGTCTCCCGCCCGTCGGCGTCGATCTCGCCGCGATCGAACTTCGCCTTCTTCTCCGGGTCGCCCAGGATGTCGAAGGCGGCGGAGACGCGCTTGAAGCGCTCCTCGGCCTTGGCGTCGCCGGGATTCTGGTCGGGGTGCAGCTGCTTGGCGAGCTTCCTGAAGCTCTTCCGGATCTCGTCGGCCGAGGCGCGGTGCGCGACGCCCAGCTCCTGGTAGGGATCGTTGGCCAAGGACTCAGCTCGCGAGGGATGGACCGCCCTCATCTAGTCGAGCGCGGCCGCGGTGCAAGCCGCACTGTGGCCTCAGAGCCACAGCGTTCGTTGCGCCGGGACGCCCCAGCCGTAGATCGCCGACTTCTGCGCCACCCGGACCGTCAAGGACGGGGGAGGCGCGCCTGGGAAGTCGGCGGCCAGATCGGCGGCGGCATAGAGCGCCTGCGGCTCCGACGTCGTCCACTCCCGCGCGACGGCGGAGCCGGAGAGCACCTGGATGCGATAGCCCTCCGTCTCCTCGCCGAGGGGCGGATCGGCCGCGTCCTACCCGTCGCCGTGCACGCGGGCGCGGCGGATCCAGCTCAGCGTCACCCCCTCCGCGCCCCGCGCTGCGCGCAGGTGGACGGGCGACCACGGCCGCCAGGCGACGCCGTTCCAGGTGAACGCCGCCTCCTCCATCGCGAGGCCCCCCGCCGGCCCGCCGGCCGGGGCCGCCCGCCATGTCAGGGGCAGGCCGCGCTCCGAGGCGCCGACCTGTCCGCGTACGAGGTCGGAGTCCAGCAGGGCGAAGCCGGCGCCGGCGGGGATGGTCGCAGCCGCCGGATCCTCGGACCCCTGCTGCCCCCGCAGCAGCATCGAAAGCCGCCACGCGCCGCCGCCGAGGGGCATGGCGGCG
>CAZZZR010000217.1:0-1969 GCA_964658605.1 uncultured Caulobacter sp.
TCCCTCCAGATCAAGTTCGACGAGCCTGCGGCGCGTCGAACACAGGGCTGGGGCTCAAGAGAAGGGAAGAGAAAGCGCGGTGTCGCAGAGCGGATGCGCTGAACGTCGACGACGGGTGGGATTGCGGCCGCAGTGCAGAAGCGATCCCTAGAGAAGGTGCTCATTGTCTTGGAGCACCAGCAAGTCCGGGAACTTCGATCTAAGTTCGGAAACCAGCTCAGATTTTGTCTGACGATCTAAGAGTGACTTATTGTATAGACAGATGAGAAAAAGATGGCGAGCCTACTATTCGTGAACTCTCTGCCTACTTCCTGATCCACAGCGTTGGTGGGTCGTGACGCTGACGGGATGATGTCTGCTTCATAATCAAAAGATCCAGCCCTCTTGATTCCGTCCAGAACGTCAGCGGCATCAATAGGTCCCAGGGAGGTGTAGCAGAACAGGTCAATTGCCATAGTTTGAGCTCCGCCGCTAAGTCACCACGCTCCGCGAGCGACCGCAACGCTCCTAAGCCGCCGGAGCCCTTCCGCCGGGGGATCAACGCCGCCCATACTACAACCCCAGCACCATCTTCGCGATGATGTTCCGCTGTATTTCATTCGACCCTCCGTAGATCGACGTCTTCCGCACGTTGAAATACGTCGGCGCCGCCCGGTGCGCGTAGTCCGGCCCGATCGGCAGCGCGTTGTCGCCGCCTTCGGGGAAGCCGCGGAAGTAGGGGGCGCCGTAGTGGCCGGCGGCCTCCAGCACCAGTTCGGTGATGCGCTGCTGGATCTCGGTGCCCTTGATCTTGAGCAAGGAGCTCTCCGGCCCCGGTCCCTTGCCGGCGTTCTCGGACGCCAGCGTGCGCAGCTCGGTATACTCCAGCGCGGTCAGGTCGATCTCGAGCTCGCTGATCTTGCGGGCGAAGAAGGGGTCCTTGATCAGGGGCCGGTCGTCCTCCGCCTCCTGGCGCGCCATGTCCTTGATGCGCGAGATGCCGCGCTTGGAGCGGGCGACGCCGGCGATGCCGGAGCGCTCGTGCGCCAGCAGGAACTTGGCGCAGGTCCAGCCCTTGTTCTCCTCGTAGATGCGGTTGGCTATCGGAACGCGCACGTTCTCCATCCACACCTCGTTCACCTCGTGCTCGCCGCCGAGCGTGATGATCGGGCGCACGGTGATGCCGGGCGTCTTCATGTCGATCAGGAGGAAGCTGATCCCCTCCTGCGCCTTGACCGTCGAGTCGGTGCGCACCAGGCAGAAGATCCAGTCGGCGTGCTGGGCCAGCGTCGTCCAGGTCTTCTGGCCGTTGACGATGTAGTCGTCGCCGTCGCGCTCGGCCTTCATCTTCAGCGAGGCGAGGTCGGAGCCCGCGCCGGGCTCCGAATAGCCCTGGCACCACCAGATGTCGCCCGAGAGCGTCGGCGGCAGGAACTTGGCCTTCTGCTCGGGGCTGCCGAAGGTGTAGATCACCGGGCCGACCATGTTGATGCCGAAGGGCAGGATCGGCACGGTGTCGGCGCGCGCGCACTCCTCCGACCAGATGTAGCGCTGCACCGCGCTCCAGCCCGGACCGCCGTATTCCTTGGGCCAGGCGGGGGCGACCCAGCCCTTGTTCGCCAGGATCCGGTGCCAGGAGAGGAAGTCCTCCTTCCTCATCTCCTCGCCCTCCTCCTGCACGGCGCGCAGCTCGGCGGGGTAGTTCTGGGCGATGAAGGCGCGCACCTCGTCGCGGAACGCGAGGTCTTCGGGCGAGAAGTCGAGGTTCACGAGGGGAGTCCTCCGGGTCGGGGCGCGACGCCTGAACGGCGTTCAGTTGGCCGCGAGTGTGGTCCGCCGGCCGCCCCTTGGCAACGGCGCGCGAAGCCGGACGCGCTCAATAGAGCGCCGTCTCGGGCCCCGCCAGGGCGCTCGCCAGCTTTAGCTGCGCCAGCGCCGCCGCCCCGGCCGCCCCGGGCTCGGTCGCGCCCGCGAGCGCGGTGACGGCGAC
>CAZZZR010000217.1:1979-4660 GCA_964658605.1 uncultured Caulobacter sp.
CAGGGGCGAGGGCGCGGCCGCGACGCAGTGGTCGAGCACGCCCGTGCGCCCCTCCGCCAGCACGGCGGCGGCGACCAGGGCGGCGGGGCTCTCCAGCACGACTGGGACCTTCTGCACGCGAGCGGCCAGGATCGCGCCGGCCAGCGCCGACAGCTCGCGCCCGCCCAGCTCTCCCAGCCGGTCGAGCGCGTCGCCCTCCCCGTCCGCTAGCGCGGCGGCGGCGAAGGCGGCGACCTCGTCCCCGCGCTCCACGCCGTCGGTCAGCACCAGCACGTCGGGCGCCTTGGCGAGCGCCTCCATGCCGAAGGCGAGCGTGGCCGCAGCCTCGCGGGCGGAGAGGGAGGCGATGTCGCGGGGGTGGGGCACGGGGCGGTCGAGCGCGAGGTCGAAGGCCTCGACGCCCGCCCCCAGCGCGCGGGCGAGCGCGCTCACCGCCCCGCCGCCGTCGGCTAGGCGCGCGATCAGGGCGCGGGCGCGGGATGGGGCGTCTTCGGGCTCGGCGTAGGTGGCGACGTAGAGGGCGAAGAGGGGCTTGGCGATGGGCCGTCCGCCGGTCCAGCCGGCGAGGAAGACGGCGAGGTCGCCCAGCTGGCCTAAGGCGCCGTCATAAGGGGCGAGGGCGGAGCGGACGGCGTCGGCCGCCGCGGCGTCGGGGCGGGGAAGGTCTGAGAGCAGCGCCCGGGCGGCGTCGAACGGCGCCGGCGCGGGGTGGGCTCGATCCGGAGGCGACGGGCGGGCGGGGTCCATGCCCGCCCGTCTAGCCGTCCGTGGGGCCCGACAACAGCGTCAGGCTCAGCGGGAGGCGAGCTGGATGGCGTGGGCGGGCGTGGAGGCCGCGACCGGGGCGGCGGGCGAGCCCACGGGGGTGATCGCGGCGCTCACGGCGGCGAAGGCGACCGTGGCGGCGAAGATCATGGAGCCGATGGTGTTCATGACGAAGGTCCTTTGAAGGGTCGGTGGAGCCCGGCTCAGCGCTGGGCGGAGACGGCGGCGGGGGTGCTGGCGCTGACGGGCGTCACCGCGGCGGCGAGACCGACGAAGGCGACGGTGGCGGCGAGGACCAGGGTTCCCAGGGTGTTCATGGCGGAGGTTCCTTTGAATTCGATGTCTGTGTTCGTTGTGAACACCACCTTGATGCTCCGTTCAGCTTCGCGACTCCAGTTAAATGGAGGTCATGTTGAAGAATGACCTCGATGTAATACTTGGCTCTACATTACGCGGCGTTCATCTCGCGGAGCGGGTGCGCATCTGCTACAGCCTCGGGATGTCCGGCCCTCCCCGCGCGATCGAGACGCCCTGCGTGCAGGTGTGCGTCGTCGACGGCGCCAGCGGCCTGTGCCTGGGCTGCTTGCGCACCCTGAAGGAGATCGCGGGGTGGGCGCGCTTCTCCGACGCCGAGCGCCGCGCGCTGATGGTCGAGCTCCCGGCCCGCCGCGGCCGGGTCGCGCCGGAGAAGCTGGGCGCGTGACGCTTTTCGCTGCGGCCATTCACTCGGCGCAAAGAGCCACGCGCTAGTCTAGCCTCCAGTCCGGCGCCCGAAGGCGTCGCCCGGCCTTAGACATCCGATGCTGAAATCCCTCGCCGTCGTCGCCGCCGCCACTCTCTCCGCCTTGGGCGCCGGGGCGGCGCTGGGCGTGGCCCGCACGGCGCCGGCGCCCCCGCAGGCGGACGCGCGCATCGACAAGGCGGCTGACGGCCACTTCTGGGCGGTCGCGCAGGTCAATGGCCGCCCCCTGCGCGTGCTGGTGGACACGGGCGCGAGCGAGGTGGCGCTGACCCGCGCCGACGCCCGTCGCCTGGGCGTGGAGGTCGCGGGGCTCGACTACGACAAGCCGGTGATGACCGCCGACGGCCGCATGCAGGCCGCGCGCGTGCGCCTGGCGCGGGTGACGGTGGGCGACGCTGAGGTCCGCGACGTGGACGCGCTGGTCGTGCGGCGGGGGCTCAACACCTCGCTCCTGGGCATGAGCTACCTCGGCCGCCTCTCCGGCTTCGCCGCCGACCGCGAAGGGCTGACGCTGCGGCGGTAAGCTTCCGCGCCGCACTCAGAAGCGGTAGGTGACCCCCACCTGCGCGATAGGATCGTATTTGTAGTCCTTGGCGTCGTCCTGCAGCGATAGCTGCTCGGCCGCGAGGTTGGCCAGCACTGTGGCGTTGTCGGCGAAGGGGCCGTTGGCGTGCAGCGTCACCTTGGGCGTGTCGCCGAAGATCACGCCGGCCATGGCGCGGAAGCCCAGTGGCCGCGGTGGGTGTAGGTGTTGTCGAACCCGATGGCGACCGCAGGGGCCGCATCGCCGAGCGCGATGTCGCCGTCCACCGAGATGATCTGGCTGGCCTGGTAGGGCACGCCGTTGATCTTCACCACCGCGTTGGCGGTCGGATCGGCGTGGACCGTCACCTTCCGGTCTCCCGCGACGAAGCCGCCGGACAGCACGAACGGGTTGGCGAAGGGGTGGAGGTCGACGAAGCCGCCGCCGGTGTTGTGGTTGAGCGTGCCCTTGTACTTGACGTCGCTCGACTTGAAGTCGGCGTCGAAGTCGATGAACGCCCCCTGCGCACGCACCGTGAGGTAGCGGTTGACCGAGTAGGCGCCCTCCACCGACCCGCCCTGCGTCCCGCCGCCAAGGGCGAGCGAGAAGCGGCTGGCGTCGAAGGCGGGCGCGGCGAAGGTCTGGGCGGCG
>CAZZZR010000218.1:0-3482 GCA_964658605.1 uncultured Caulobacter sp.
GGAGGCTGCTGGGAGGGGCGGCGGGCGCGTCCCAGCCGCCGGACGAGGCCGGGGCGGAAGCGGGCGCCGGCGCGTCCCAGCCCCCGGAGGCGGCGGGGGGCGACGCCGCAGCGGGCGCGTCCCAGCCGGAGGAGGCCGCGGCGGTGGAAGGAGGGCCGGTTGGCGCGTCCCAGCCGCCCCACCCGCCGCCTTGCGACTGGGCGGCGGCGGCGGCGGCGCTCGCCGCCCCGGCCGCTCCCCCCGCGGAGCCGGCGCCCCGCACGCCCACGCGATAGTGGCCGATCAGGATGACGTCGCCGTCGCGCAGCGTGTGGGGCCCGGAGAGCCGCGCCGGGGCGTCGTTCACGAACGTCCCGTTGGTGCTCTTGTCGACCAGGAGGTAGGCGCCGTCGCGGTAGTCGATCTCGCAGTGGGTGGAGGAGACGTAGCTCTTCGGGTCCGGCAGGCTCCAGTCGGAATGGGGGGAGCGACCGATCACCGCCCCGTGCCGGTCCAGACGCAGCTGCGTCGGTTCGCCGTTGGAGAGGCTGTCGACATTCTCGATCGTGAGCGTCAGACTCATGCGCCCGCCTGCAAGCCTTCGCGCGCCATGGCCTCTCCGGCGTCCAGCGCCGCGTCCATCGCAGCGCCGGTGGGATCGAGGGCGAGCGCCGCCAACTTCACCGCCCCCGCGGCACAGCGGCCGCAAGCCGGCTTGGGCGGAAGGACGGGCGGGTTCTCAGGGGGCGACATCGAACCGCCGGAGAAGAAGGCGGCGTAGGCCGCCAGCGCTTCGGGCCCGGTGGGATCACAAGCCTGCGCCGCCTCGAACGCGGCCCGGCGCCGCTGATCGGTGGGGTCCTGGACCCAGAACAGGGCGGCGCGCAGCGCGCGGGTGCGCGGCTCCGAGCCGGAGCCCGGAGGAACCTTGTCGCGGACGGTGCGCGCGGCCCAGGCCACCGCCTCGAGGCGGGGAAGCGCCTGGCCCAGGAAGTCGACCGCGTCGGCGCGCCGACCGGCTGCGCGCAACTCAGCAAAGTAACGGTCAGGGGGGCCGCCCGCCCCTGCGCTTCGTTGGTCAGCCGGCGTTTCGAGCAGGTCGAGCACCTGCGCAGCCTCCGACCAGCGGACCCTCTTCCATGCAGTCATGCACGTACCCGCTAGTTGATCATCGTGATGGCGCCTTTGACGGTCATCAGGACGCTCGATTCCACCTGGGTCATGATATTCGCTTTGCTCTGGCTCATCAGAGTGGCTTCATTCTTCAGCATCATGCCTTCGATCTTCACGCCCATCTGGTCGATCGTGACCTTGCTCATGCCCACGGTCAAAGTAATGGACTGCATAGCCTCCATCTCGATCTTGCCCAAGTCAGCCTTGACGGAGATGTTGCCCAGCTTGAGCTCGGTGGTCTGATTGCCCATATCCAATGTCGTGGACTGGTTGCCCATCTTGATGGCGGTCGTCTGGTTGCCCATCGACACCTCGGTGGACATGTCGCCCTGCTTGACCGTAAGCGTCTCGTTTCCGGTCTGGATGGTCATCGCGCGATTGCCCTGCTCCACGGTCAGGGTCTCGTCCTGGTTGATCGTGGTGGTGCGCTTGCCCTTGGTGACCTTGTGCGTCTCGTCGCCGGTCTCGACCTCGCTGTCGAGGTTGCGGCCCGTGCCGATCTTCACGTCGCGGTGGGTCCGGTACTTCACGTCGCGGTAGGTGACGCCGTAGAGGTCGCGCTGGGCGCGGAAGTAGAGCCGCTCGGCTCCCGACTTGTCCATGAACAGGAGCGCGTTGTAGCCGGGTTCCGCGGCGGGCGGATCGACGGCGCCGTCGTATTCGCTCGTCGATTTGCCCTCGATGGTCTGGGTGATCCACCCCGAGGTGGCGTGCTGCGCCGCCAGCGTCAGGTCCACCGGCTCGGTGGCCCCGAAGAACTTGTCGCTCTCCATCTTGGCGTAGACGGTGTTCTTCGAGTTGTAGACGCGGCCGGTGATGATCGGCCGGTCCATGTCGCCGTCGATGTAGCTGACCAGCACCTCGTGCCCGACGCGCGGCAGGAAGGTCTCGCCGAGGCCGGGCCCGGCCCAGCTGGAGGAGACGCGGATCCAGCAGGAGCACTTCTCGTTGGTGCGTCCGCTGCGGTCCCAGGGGAACTGCACCCGCACCCGGCCGAAGGCGTCCGGATCGATCTCCTTGCCGCTCTCGCCGACCACCGTCGCCACCTGCGGCCCCCGGGCGAACGGCTTGGGCGTGAGCCGCTGGGGACGGTAGTGCTTCTCGACGTTGATCGTCTCGATCTCGACGGACAGGTCGGGCGACGAGCCGTCCTGGCCCCAGGGCGTCTGGCCGGACAGGCGGTGCGTGGCGCCGATCACCAGGACCTTGGCCGTCTTGCCTTCCCAGACGACCGACACCGACCGTCCGGTGGGAACGGCGAAGGTCGAGCCCTCGCCCGTGAAGACGAGGCTCTCGGCGTTCTCGGCGTCGAGGCGGATCTTGGCGAAGTCCGTCCCCACGGTGGCTCCGTCGTCGGTGAGGTAGGAGAAGCCGCCCGGAAACTCGAAGATCTTGGGGGTGATCTGGCCCACCATGCCGTCCACCGCGGCGGTGGCCTCCCGGTTGTCCCCGAACAGCTTCCAGTGCTGGTCGCGCATCGTGTAGGAGGCGATCGAGGGACGCAGGACGGAGTGGAAGGCGGTCAGATGCGGGCCGCTGTGCGCCGCGGCGTCGGCCACGATCAGGTCGCCCTTGTCGAAGGCGGTGTGCGCCGAGGGCGAGTCGCACAGGCGCATCGTGTGGGACGCCGCGGTGTGCTCGAAATAGTAGTAGATCCCCTCCTCCTCCATGAGGCGGGAGACGAAGGCGAAGTCGCTCTCCTCGAACTGGACCGTATATTCGCGCACGATCGTCCCGCGGTCGGAAAGACCGGACATATCGTAGGCGTCGGCCGGAACGCCCGCGGTCTGGAACACTTCGGTGATGATCTGGCGCGCGGTCTTGGACGGGAAGATGCGGCAGTCGCGGCCCAGCGACAGCACCCAGAACCACGGCCGCGCGGTGAGGCGGAACCGATACTCGCCATCGGCGGCGTCGGTCAGCACGGCGTCGGTCAGGACGCCGTGGAAGGCCCGGTTCTGCAGCTCCGGGCTGTCAACGATGTCGCTCGTGACCACGATGCCGACGCCCGTACCCCGCTGGTCGCCGAAGACGTAGCGCTGCGTGCAGACGACGTCGCAGGTCATGCGGAAGGGGTCGCCCAGCGACTCGGTGAAGGTGAAGCCCTCCAGGAAGGCCATGTCCTTGCCGAGCGCCGTGGTGATCTGGGCGATCTGCCCGGTCTGGGGAACCGTCTTCGCGTCCGCCATCGTGTCCGTCGTCCCCCCGGCGGCCGCGGGACCGTTCCCGCCTCCCGCCGCAGCGGACCCCCGTCCGCTCCGCCCGACCATGGCATGGGGTCGGGCGCGTTGCACGGGAGAAGGCGTCGCACCCGCGCAGGCGCCGCGCGG
>CAZZZR010000218.1:3571-4643 GCA_964658605.1 uncultured Caulobacter sp.
CCTGAGACATTAGAGCGCTGGCCAGCCGCTTGTATCTGCTCCAACCTTCCTCTTTAACTCCCCGGTAAAGAGCTGGGGGACGGCGACATGAAGACAACAATACACGCACTGGCCGCGACGGCGGCCGGAGTGCTGGCGGCGACCACGGCCATCGTAGGGTCCGCTTCCGCGCAGCAGGCGCAATACTCCTCGAAGGACATCATCGACACCTTCGCCAAGAAGCCGGCGGCCCAGACGGCCCAGCCCGCGCCCGGCGAGTGCGAGAAGAAGGGCATGGTCACGGGCGAGGACGGCGTCTGCGAGCCGACCAAGAACGCCCGCGGCTTCAGCCTGCCGACGCGGGCCAACATGAAGGCGGCCTCCGCGCCCGCGCCCATGGCGGCCAGGACCTCTGCGCCGGCTACCCGCCCGACCCGGCTGGCCTCCACCGCGCCGATGCGGTCCGCGCCCGTCGCCGCCGCCCCGACGGTGAAGAAGGACCTGCTCATCACCTTCAAGCTCGGCTCGTCCGAGCTGACCGACCAGGCCAAGGCGAACGCCAAGGTCTTCGCCCAGGCGGTGAACTCGCCCGCGCTCGCGGACGCGAAGTTCGACCTTTCCGGCTACACCGACGCCTCGGGCGACAAGGACAAGAACCTCTCGCTCTCGCAGGCGCGCGCGGCCTCGCTGAAGAGCTTCCTGGTCTCGCAGGGCGTGAGCGACGCGCGGCTCGAGGCCCACGGCTACGGCGCGTCCGAGTTCACCGCCGCCCCGATGTCGCCGCTCAACCGGCGGGTGGAGGCCAAGCGCACCCAGTAACAGGCGGCCGGCCAGCGACCCGCCTTCCGCGGGTCTCGGACCGATCGCTGCGGCGCGCAGGCGGGGGCCTGCGAAGCGGGCCGCGTGTAGGCGTCAGTAGGCGTGCAGGCGGACGCGGGCGGCCATGGCGGCGCGCTCCGCCGCGTAACGAGGGGCGGGCATGAGGGGGCGGCGGGCCGCAGGGCTGCGCGTGGCGATGTCGGCGGCCGCCGCGAGGCGGAGGTCCGCCGCAGGCGTGTCCGCGGCCGTCGTGGCCCTCGCCCTGGCCGTCGCC
>CAZZZR010000219.1:0-4596 GCA_964658605.1 uncultured Caulobacter sp.
GCGTCCGGCAGCTCCTTCTCGTTGTTCGAGGTGATGATGACCAGGGGGCGGATCTCCGCCTTGATCGTCTCGGCCGTCTCGTAGACGTAGAATTCCATGCGATCGAGCTCCTGCAGGAGGTCGTTCGGAAACTCGATGTCGGCCTTGTCGATCTCGTCGATCAGGAGCACCGGGCGCGGCGCGCCCGGGGGCGTGGTGAAGGCCTCCCACAGCTTTCCGGGCTTGATGTAGTTCTTCACGTCCTGCACGCGCGGATCGCCCAGCTGGCTGTCGCGCAGGCGGCTGACGGCGTCGTATTCGTAGAGGCCCTGGTGCGCCTTGGTGGTGGACTTGATGTGCCAGGTCAGGAGCGGCGACCCGAGCGCGCGCGCCACCTCGTAAGCCAGCACCGTTTTGCCGGTACCGGGCTCCCCCTTGACCAGAAGCGGGCGCTCCAGCGCGATCGCGGCGTTGACCGCGACCTTCAGGTCGTCGGTGGCGACGTAGTCGGCGGTGCCTTCGAAGCGACCGGAAGTGTCGGCGGCCATGCGGCGCGTCTCCTGCGCCCCAGGCGCCGTCAAGTGAACGCCGTAAACTAGAGGGCGAAGCGCCGAGCCCGCAAGGCCGGCGCGTCCGCGGACCGTCTCAGGTGATGTGCTTGGCCGAGACGGGATCGCTGGCGGGGAAGGTCTCCTCCAGCCCTTCGTCCAGCCGCTTGTCCTCGTGGCGCAGGGCGGGCTTGGCCGGGACCGGCGTCTCGGCGGCGTCGGCGGCCTTGTCGGAGTCAGGCGCCCCGCCGCCCAGGGTGCGCACGCGGTCCTCCCTGTCGTCGTCCATGTAGTCCAGATCCTTCAGATCGGCGTCCGACAGGCTGTCGGATTCGAAGTCGGCAACGCGGCGGTCGGCGGCATAGTTCGTCATGTCGCCCATGTCCGAGGCTTCGACGTCGTCGTCGGCGGCGGCCGAGACCCCGTCCTCGTCGTCCTTGTCCGGGAAGTCGCGGTCGGCGGCGTAGTCGGGGATGGCGTCCACCGCCAGCGGTCCGTCGTCGCTGTCGTCGTCGTCCAGGTCGTCCTCGTCGCCAGCGTCGTCCAGGTCGGCGAGCGTCTCGTCGTCCTCCTCGTCGGCGTCCAGCGCGTCGTCGTCGCCCTCGAGGTCGGCGTCTCCGCGGCGAGCCGTCTCGTCCAGCACGCTGCGATCGCGGTCGTAGGGGTCGGAGGTCTCGCCGTTGCCGTCGCCGTCGGTCATCTCCTCGTCGAAGATTTCGGCCTGGTCCTGGTCGTCGAGGTCGGTGTCGAGCGCCATGGCGTGGTCCTCCGCAGCGCCTCGGCCGAGCGGCCCGGTCGCTCCAAGGAAAACTCGCGCCTCGGGGCGCCGTTCCGCAGCTCAGGCGCGGGCCAGCGCTCCGAGCGCGCCGGCCACCTCGGCCATGACCGCGCCCCAGTCGTCGGCGACCGCGGGGGCGAACACCCGGGCGGCGGGATACCAGGGGTAGCGCGTGTCCTCGCCCAGCCGCGGCCAAGCGCAGGGCGTCGAGATCAGCCACGTCGCGCCCCCGCTCGCCGCCGCCAGGTTGGTCGAGGCGTTGGCGGGGCCGATGGAGAGGTCCAGCGCGCAGCCCAGCGCGGCGACGCCCTCCAGGTCGTCCTTCAGGTCGAGGCCCGCGATCTCGTGCACCGTGGCGCCGAACGCCTCGGCGGCGTAGGCGATGTCGGCGGCCGCGTCGCCGTACTGGAGGCTGACGAAGTTCACGCCGGTCGTGCGCAACACGGGCTCCCACGCCTCGAAGGCCGAGTAGAAGCGGTGGCGGCCGGAGGTGATGCGCAGGCTCTTCCATACCACGCCCACGTTCAGGCCGGGAGGCAGCGCCGCGAGCGCCGCCCGCATGTCGGCCACCCGCTGCGGGTCCGGGTGCAGGAAGGCGGGCGTGTCGGGGAAGGCGGCCACGTCGGGACGGTAGCGCCGCATCAGGTCGCCGATCGGCAGCCAGCAGTCGGGCGCCGGCCCGTCGGCCAGCGCAGGCGCCGTGCGCACGATGTGGTGATCGACCTTCCAGGTGGCGTGGGGCGCGGCCTTCGCCTGGGGGAAGCTGCGCTGGAACAGCCCGACGAGGCGCGGCTCGACCGCCAGATGGACGACGCCCTCGGGCCCGACGTCAGCCAGGAGGTCGGGCAGGGCGTTGGCGAACAGCACCTCGTCGCCCAACCCCTGCTCGCCGAACACCAGCACCGACTTGCCGCGGACGTCCGTGTCCGGCTCCCACGGCGGCGCTTCGCACAGGAAGTGGGCCACGTCGACGAAGTCGGCCGCGTTGCGCACGCGGTAGGCCTCCCAGCCCTGCGCCAGTCGCCCCAGCGCCAGGAGCATGGTCGCCTGCGCCAGCGTCATCATCGCCCGGTCGCTGGCCACGCGGGTCTCGGCGAGCGCGCCCTCGCAGTCGGCCAGGGCGCCGGCGGCGTCGCCCTGCTCCAGCCGGGCGTTGCCGCGGTTGTAGCGGGCCTTGGTGAAGCCAGGGTCGATCCGCAGCGCCTCGTCGAAGAAGCTGAGGGAGTGGGTCAGGTCGCCGACCTCGGCCATCACCGTGCCGATCGTGTTCCAGAGGACGGGCGAGGTGGGGTGGAGCGCCAGCGCGGCCTTCAGCGTCTCCACCGCGTCGCCGAAGCGCAGCTGGTCGCGCTGGGCGCACGCCAGGTTGTTGAGGCCGTCGGCGGTCCCCGGCTTCATCTGGAGGTATTTGAGAAACAGCGCCTCCGCCTCGGCCTTCATGCCCATGGCGCAGGCCAGGCGGCCGATGTCGTTGGCGAGCTCGGGCTCGTCGGGCGTGGCCTTCAGCGCCTCCTCATAGGCCTTCAGGGCGCTGGTGAAGTCGCCCGCGCGCTCGCGGCAGACGCCGAGGAGGTGCCAGGCGGGGCCGCAGGTTTCGTCCAGGTCGAGCGCCTTGAGCAGGAGGTCGACCGCCGTGTCGAGATCGTCGGCGTCGAAGGCGGCGAGCGCGTGGAACACGTAGGGCCGGCTCGCCTGCGTGCGCAGCTCCGCCACCGCCGCGTTCAGCCGGTCGAGCGAGGTCGGCTCCACCGCCAGCGCGTCGTCCGGACGCACACGCGCGGGCGCGGCCACTGCGGAGGTCGCGGACGTCGGGTGCGCCGCGCCGTCTCGAAGGCGCTCCGACAGCGGGCGGGAGGGTTGTGCGCGGCTCATGGCGCCATCAAGCGCGAACAGGGTTAACGGCCGGTCAAGCCGCGCGGCGCGGCCTCAAGGGCGCGTTAACCATGATCCGTTAGCGCTCGGGAAACCGACGGCGCCGCACAAGACGGGGCCCGTCGCCCGACCACCGGAAGGCGAGGGAGGCTCAGAACCAGCCATGCCGCTCAAACTGTCGCTCAAGCCCGGCGAGCGCTTCGTGCTCAACGGCGCGGTCGTCCAGAACGGCGACCGCCGCTCCACCATGGTGCTGCAGAACAAGGCGTCCGTGCTGCGGGAGAAGGACATCATGCAGGCGGAGGAGGTCTCGACCCCCGCTCGCCACGTCTACTTCCCGGTGATGATGATGTATCTCGACGAGGACCACGCCTCCGACTACTTCGACGAGTTCAGCCTGCGGCTGAACCAGTTCATGGGCGCGATCCGAAACCCGGACGTGCTGACCGACTGCGTCACCGCGTCCAAGCATGTTCTGTCGCGGGAATACTACAAGGCTCTGATGGCCTGCCGTAAGCTGATCGAATACGAGGACGAAAGGCTCGCCCATGTCGCTCCAGGCCTACAAGAGCGCCGCGCAGCGGGCTGAGGATCCTCGCCAGCTGGAGTACCGGCTGTTCGGGGAGGTCACGCGCTCGCTGATGGAGGCCGCGGCTTCACCCGTCGAGGACATCCAGACGCGCATCGCCGCCCTGGACTGGAACCGCCGCCTCTGGAATGCGCTCGCCAGCGACTGCTCGTCAGAGGCCAACCGGCTGCCCGACCAGCTGCGGGCGCAGATCATCTCGCTGAGCCTCTGGGTGAACCGCCACTCCAGCGCGATCATGCGACGCGAGGAGAGCTTCCAGGACCTGATCGAGGTCAACCGCATGGTGATGCAGGGGCTGCAGCCCCGGCCAGAGGCGGCCTGATCTGAGAGACGTCCTTTTCTGCCGGGCGCCCGGCAGACGCTGCCGGGTCCCGCGCCTTCGCCGGCAGTTTCAGCCGCCCCCGCGAACCCTTGATCCCTTAACCCGCCTCGGTTCGCACCGCCCAAGTCCGTGGCCCGCCGCTTGCTTCCTTCGCCCCGAGCAAAACGCTCCCGCCGTCAAAACGACAGCGGACATCGGGAAGAAGGATCCCCGTCATGACCACGAACAGCATCAACACGAACTACGGCGCCCTGATCGCGCTCCAAAACCTGAACGCGACCAACGCGCAGCTCGACCAGACCCAGAACCGCATCAACACGGGTCTGAAGATCTCCAGCGCCAAGGACAACGGCGCCATCTACGCCATCGCGCAGAACTCCCGCTCCGACATCTCCTCGCTCGACGCCGTCAAGGACTCGCTCCAACGCGCGCAATCGACGGTGGACGTGGCCAACTCGGCGGGTTCGACCATCTCCGACCTCCTGAACCAGCTGAAGACCAAGGCGCT
>CAZZZR010000220.1:0-4587 GCA_964658605.1 uncultured Caulobacter sp.
CCTCGACCACCGCGCGGGCCAGCGCCACCTGCTGGCCGACCATCTCGGCGATCAGGCCGCGAACCGCCGCCTGCTCGTAGGGGTCGGGCGCGTGCAGGGCGGCGGCGGCGGCGCGCAGCCGGTCGAGCCGCAGGCCCGCGCCGACCGCATAGAAGGCCCGAGCCACCGTCTCCACCGGTCGGCCGGTGTCGCGCGCCAGATCGGCAAGCTCGGTGAGGGCGGTCGCGGCGCGCAGGCCCGCGATCCGCCGCGCCAGCTCCGGCGGCGCCCCGGCGGCGACGAAGGCCTGCGCCCGGCCCGCGACCGCCTCGCGCTCGAAGTCCGACAGGAGCCCGTCGCCGCCCTGCGCCACCACGTCGGCGGCGGGGCGGTAGGCCTCGACCAGCGCCCGCACCCCCCGGCCGTCGGCCGCCAAGTCCGCGCCGTCGCGCGTCAGCCAGAACACGTGGGCGCGAAAGGCGCGCGCGACCTCGGCGTAGAGCGATAGCTGCGCGTCCGCGTCGATCTTCAGGTCCAGGGCGCCGATGGCGTCCCATGCCTCATCCAGCCGGAACACCGCCTCGGCGGCGGCGAAGGCGGTGACCAGCGCGTCGGCCCCCGCCCCCGTGGCGCTCTTCAGGCGCGAGGCGAAGGTCGGCCCGACGCGGTCGACCACGCGGTTGGCGAGCACGGTGGCGATGATCTCGCGCCGCAGCCGGTGGCGGGTCATCTGCGCCTCGAACCGCGTCAGCTCGGCGGGGAAGTAATTCTTCAGCGTGTCCTCGAACCAAGGATCGTCGGGGGCGCGCCCTTCGACGATCTCGGCGGAGAGCTCCAGCTTGCCGTAGGCGGTCAGCACCGCCAGCTCGGGCCGGCTCAGGCCCTTGCCGGCGGCGGCCAGCTCGGTCATCGCCTGCGGGCCCGGCAGGCCTTCGACCTTGCGGTCCAGCCGGCCGGCCGCGACGAGGTCGGACATGAAGCGGGCGTGGGCGTCCACCTCCTCCGCGGCGTCCCGCTCCTGCAGGGAGAGCGTCAGCGTCTGGGCGTAGTTGTGCGCCAGCACCTTGTGGCCGACCTCCTCGGTCATCGACGCCAGGAGCGCGGGGCGGGCGGCCTCCTCCAGCGCGCCGTCCGCGATGGCCTGGCCGAGCAGGATCTTGATGTTCACCTCGTGGTCGGAGGTGTCGACGCCGGCGGAGTTGTCGATGGCGTCGGTGTTCATGCGCCCGCCGGTTCGCGCATAGGCGATCCGCCCCGCCTGGGTGAAGCCGAGGTTGGCGCCCTCGCCGACCACCTTCACGCGCAGCTCGCCCGCGTCGATCCGCACCGCGTCGTTGGCCTTGTCGCCGACATCGGCGTTGGCCTCGGAGGGCGCCTTCACATAGGTGCCGATGCCGCCGAGGTAGAGCAGCTCCGCATCGGCCTTCAGGATGGCGCGGATCAGGTCGGTCGGGGCCAGCGTCTCATCGGCGATCCCGAGGAGGCTGCGGACCTGCGGCGACACCGGCACGCTCTTGGCCGCCCGGCTGAACACGCCGCCGCCCTCCGAGATCAGCGCGGTGTCGTAGTCCTGCCAGCTCGAGCGGGGCAGCTTGAACATCCGGTCGCGCTCGACCCAGCTGGTCGCGGGGTCGGGGGAGGGGTCCAGGAAGATGTCGCGGTGGTCGAAGGCGGCGACCAGCTTGATCTGCCTGGAGAGCAGCGCGCCGTTGCCGAACACGTCGCCGCTCATGTCGCCGACGCCGATCATGGTGAAGGGCTCGGACTGGATGTCCTTGCCCATTTCACGGAAGTGGCGCTTCACCGCCTCCCAGGCGCCGCGGGCGGTGATCCCCATGGCCTTGTGGTCGTAGCCGACCGAGCCGCCGCTCGCGAAGGCGTCGCCAAGCCAGAAGCTGTAGGACTTCGACACGTCGTTGGCGATGTCGCTGAAGGTGGCCGTGCCCTTGTCGGCGGCGACGACGAGGTAGGGGTCGTCGCCCTCGTGCCGGACGGTGTCGGCCGGAGCGACCACGGCGCCGGACGCGTCATAGGTGTCGGTGATGTCGAGCAGGCCCGAGAGGAAGGTGCGGTAGGCCCGGACGCCCTCGGCCCGCACCGCGTCCGCCGTTCCGCCGCGGGGCAGCATTTTGGGGAAGAAGCCGCCCTTCGATCCGACCGGCACGATCACCGCGTTCTTCACCTGCTGCGCCTTCACCAGGCCCAGCACCTCGGTGCGGAAGTCGTCGCGCCGGTCGCTCCAGCGCAGGCCGCCCCGCGCGACGGGGCCGAAGCGCAGGTGCACCGCGTCCACGTGCGGGGCCGAGACGAAGATCTCGCGGTAAGGCTTGGGCGCGGGCACGTCGGCCAGTTCGCGCGACGCGACCTTGAAGCTGATGCGCCGCTTGGGCGCCCCGTCCTCGCCGCGCTGGTAGAAGTTGGTGCGCTTGACGGCCTGGACCAGGAGCGCGAGGCGGCGAAGGACCCGGTCCGCGTCCAGGCTGGCGACGCCCTGCAGCGCCTCCACGATGCGGGCGTACACCGCGTCCGCCTGCGTGCGCCGCGCCTCGAGGGTCGCGACCACCGAGGGGTCGAAGCGGATGCGGAACAGGTCGAGCAGGAGGCGCGCGATAGCCGGGTTGTCGCTCAGCGCCTGGGCCTGCACCGCCTGGCTGGGGTCGAGCCCGGTCTGCTGGCGGTACTTGGCGAGCGCCCGCACCAGCGCCGCCTCGCGCCAGCCGACGCCCAGCTCCAGCACCAGCCGGTTGAAGCCGTCGTCCTCGGTGCGGCCGTTCCACACCGCGACGAAGGCCTCCTCGAACGGCTGCTTGACGTCGGCGAACACGAGGTTCTCGCCGTGCTCGTCCTCCAGCAGAAGCTCCTGCACCCACACTGTCGGCAGGCCTTCGCCCGCGCGGGTGACGCGATAGCCCTCCTCCTCGATGGTGCGAAGGCCCATGTTCTCCAGCATCGGCACGATGTCGGAGAGGGGCGCGACCTCCTCGCCCACCCGGTAGAGCTTGAAGCGGAACTGCAGCGGGCTGCAGCGGGCGTCGCGATAGGCGCGCACGCTGACCGCCTCGCCCGGCGGCAGGTGCTCCAGCACCCGCACGTCCTCCAGCGCCTCGGCCGCGTCGTAGCGGGCGCGGTAGCCGGCGGGGAAGGCTTGCGCGTAGCGGGAGACGAGGTCGCCCGTGGCCCCGGCGTCCTTGCCGAGCGCCCGCAGCGCCGCGTCGAAGCGGTCGCGCCAGGTGCGGGTGATCTCCTCGATCTCGCCTTCGAGCCGCTTGAGGTCGGGGCTCGGATGGTCGCCCGGCGTCACGCCCAGGATGAAGTGCACCCGCGCCAGGGGCCCGGTCGAGAAGTTCGGGTAGTAGGCCGAGACCCGCCCGTTCCACGCCCGCGCCAGGAGCTCGCCCGCGGCCTGGCGCACGTCGCTGTCGTAGCGGTCGCGGGGCATGAACAGCAGCACCGAGACGAAGCGGTCGAACGGGTCGACGCGCGAAAACAGCCTCACCCTGGGCCGGTCGTAGAGGTGGAGCACGCCCTGGGCGATGGCCAGGAGCTCGTCCTCGCCCATCTGGAACAGCTCGTCGCGCGGGTAGGTCTCGACGATGTTGCGCAGCCGCTTGCCGGTGTGCGCGCTGGGCAGGGCGCCCGCGCGGGCGAGGACGTTGGCTACCTTTCGCCGGATCAGCGGAATCTCGCTGGCGGGCTGGTCATAGGCCTCGGCGGTGAACAGGCCGACGAAGCGGGTCTCGCCGGCCGCCTTGCCGTCCCGGCCGTAGCGCTTGACCCCCACGTAGTCGAGGTTGACGCGCCGGTGCACCCTGCTTCGCAGGTTCGACTTGGCCACGGCCAAGGGATCGGCCGCATCCAGGTAGGCGGAAAGCTGGCGCGTGAGCATGGCGGGCTCGCTCGCCCGCCGCAGCACGTTGCGCGACTGGTCGCGCAGGATGCCGAAACTGCCTTCAGGCGTGCAGACGGGCTCCTCGGCCGCGTAGCCGCCATCGGGATCGCGCGGGTACTCGTACTCGCGGGCGCCGAGAAAGACGAAGCGCTCGTCCGCCAGCCAGCGAAGGAAGGCGACATCCTCCGCGCGCGTCTCGGCCGCGCGGCTGGGGAGGGCCAAGCTCGCCTCCAGCTCGGCGACGGTGCGTTCCATCAAGGCGCGCATCGCGTCATGGTCCGACACCGCCGCGCGCACGTCGGCCAAGGTGTCGCGCACGCCCTGGACCACGGCGGCGCGGCGGTCCTCGCCCACGGGGTCGAGCAGCACGGCGATCAGAGAGGTGCGGCGGCCGCCCTCCTCCACCACCGGGTGCACCATGGCGCGGACGCCCAGCCCCTGCTCGGCCAGCTCCCCCATCACGCTGTCGACCAGGAAGGGCGCGTCGTCCTGAGCGATGGTCAGGAGATCGAGGTCGAGCGCGCGGCCGTCCGCGCCCGTCGCCCGGCCGATCGCCACCGCCGCCTCCCCCTCCGTCCGCGTCGCCCGGGCGCGCCAGAGCGCATGGAGGAGCGCCGCGAAGTCGCCGACGCCGGCGCCGGCGAGCTCGTCCTCCCGCAGGTCGGCGGCGGCCTGGCGGACGAAGTCGGCGGCGGCGGGCGAGGCGGCGTCCGGCAGGG
>CAZZZR010000221.1:0-4533 GCA_964658605.1 uncultured Caulobacter sp.
GACCTGGCCACCCCCGCCGACGGGCTGAAGATCGCCTCCGATCTCGAGACCAACCTTCTCGGGCGGCTGAACACGGGCTTCGGCAAGCCCGCGGCGGCCACCGCCGGCAAGACCTATCAGGGACCGTTCGGCTATGTGGTGGATTAAGCCCGCGCGCTCAGCGCTCGTCCTCGCCGCCGCTTCGGCCGCGCTCGCCGCCTGCGCGACGGGACAGACCGGCCCCAAGGGCGCGGTCGCCCAGAACCCCGACGCGGCCACCCCGCTCGACCAGTACGCGATCAGCGTCTCGCCGCAAAACGAGGAGCTGGCGCTCGCGCCCCACGCCTACGGCTTGTCCGAGGCCCAGCGCGCCGCCCTGGCGTCCTTCGCCCGTCGTTGGCGCGAGGCCGGGACGGAGACCGTCGTGGTGCAGGCGCCCGCCGCCAGCGGCTGCGGCTGCGACCCGCGCGCCACCGCCCGCGCCGCCGCCGTGGAGCTGCAGGGCCTGGGCGTCCCGCCCTCGCTGCTGAAGCTGGCGGACTACGACGCCGGCGGCCGCCCGGACGCGCCGGTCATCGCGCGCTACACCCGCTACGTCGCTTCGGCCGACGACTGCTCCAACCGCTGGGGCAACCTGGTGTCGACCTACGACAATTCGGTCACGTCCCACTTCGCCTGCGCCACGACCCGCAACATGGCCGCCATGATCGCCGACCCGCGCGACCTCCTGCGGCCCTCGCCCGACGCGCCCGCCGACAACGGCCGCCGCGCGGTGGTGCTCGACAAGTATCGCCAGGGCCAGGTCACGTCCTCCGTCAAGGACGATCAGGCCAACGGCACGGTTTCGCAGGCGGTGCACTGACCATGACGCGAGCCCAGCCCGCCCTCGAGGACTTCGAGTCCGGCTTCGACGCCGACGACGAGTTCGCCGTCTCGCCGCCTGACCCGTTCCGCGACCTGGAGGCGGCGGCCGAGCCGGCCTCGCCCGCGCTGCTCGCGGCGCTGCCCGCTGCGCCGCACGATCCCTTCGCGGCGCTCGACGCGGACCTGGCGGCGCGGGCCGCGGCCGCCCAGACCCCCGACGTCCCCGTCGAGGCGGAAGCCCAGGTCGACGCCCCTCCGGCCAGGGAGCCGTTGTCCGCCGCGGCCGCCTTCCCGCCCTTCGACGACGAGCCCCCCGCCTTGGGCCCCCTCGACGCCGGGCCGGCCGACGCCGCGCCCGCGGTCCCCGCCATCCTCAGCGCCGAGGCCGAGGCCTTCATCGGCGGGGCGATGGCTCCACGCATCGCCATCCACATCTACTGCGAGCGGCCGGAGACGGTAGAGATCGCCGAGCGCGCCGCCGCCGACCGCCGCCTCGCCCGCGCCACGACGGTGGTCCGCACCGGCGGACTGGCCGCGGCGCTCGACGCCTACGGCGCCAGCATCACCCCGCCGCTCATCATCGTGGAGAGCAGCGACCCGGCCGACACCCTGCTGGCGGGACTGGACCGGCTCGCCGAGGCCTGCGACGCCGGCACCAAGGTGGTGGTCATCGGCCGCACCAACGACATCGGCCTCTACCGCGCCCTGATGGCCCGGGGCGTCAGCGAGTATCTGGTGCCGCCGTTCGGCCCGCTGCAGCTGATCAAGGCGATCACCGACCTCTACTCCGACCCCGACACGGCCTTCGTCGGCCGCACCGTCGCCTTCGTGGGGGCCAAGGGCGGGGTGGGCGCCTCGACGCTGGCCCACAACTTCGCCTGGGCGATCAGCGAGCACGTGCACGCCCAGACCTGCGTCGTCGATTACGACCTCGCCTTCGGCACGGCGGGCCTGGACTTCAACCAGGACCCGCTGCAGGGGGTGCACGACGCGCTGGCGCAGCCCGACCGGGTGGACTCCACCCTTCTGGACCGCATGGCCGCGCGGTGCACCGAGCGCTTGAGCCTCTTCGCCGCCCCCGCCAGCCTGGACGAGGACTGGGAGATCAGCGCGGCCGCCTACGAGGAGGTGGGCCAGAAGCTCCGCTCCGCCGCCCCTTTCGTGGTGCTCGACTTGCCGCATCTGTGGTCCGCCTGGATGCGGGCGACGCTGATGGCGTCCGACGACGTGGTGGTGGTGGCCGGGCCCGACCTCGCCTCGCTCCGCAACGGGAAGAACCTCTTGGACCTGATCCGCCGCGGCCGCCCCAACGACCGGCCGCCGCTCCTGATCCTCAACCAGGTCGGGCTGCCTGGGCGGCCGGAGATCCCGGTCAAGGACTACGCCAAGGCGATCGGCATGGAGCCGACGCTGGTGTTGCCCTTCGACGCCAAGCTGTTCGGCCAGGCTTCCAACAATGGCCAGATGATCTTCGAGGTGAACCCCAAGGCCAAGGCGTCGGAGGGTATGCTTCAGTTCGTGCAGCAGATCTCCCGCCGGGAGATCGCGCCGCAGAAGCCCAAGAGCCTGCTTACCCGTCTGACCGGCCGCGGCTGAGGACGCCATGTTCGGCAAGCGCAGCGCAGGCCAGGCGACGGGCGGCGGCGGATCGGCCGCGCCCCTCCCGCCGCCGGTCGAGCCGACCGCGGAGATCGCGACCCGTCCCCAGCGCCTCGACATCCAGCCCAAGGCCGCCGCCGCGGCCGCGCCCAAGCCCGCCCCCGAAGCGGCGCCGGCCAAGGAGGTGCTGCGCGCCACCTCCGGCCTCGAGCAGCTGCGCGCCGCGCAGGGCGGGGTCGTCTCCAAGAACGCGGTCACCGAGGTGGTGCGGGAGCAGAGCGACTACTACCACGCCACCAAATCGACCATCTACACGGCGCTGCTGAACACCATCGACCTGGGCCAGCTCGCCTCGCTCGACGCCAAGACCGCCGCGGAGGAGATCCGCGACATCGTCGCCGAGCTGGTGGCGATCAAGAACGTCTCGATGTCGGCCACGGAACAGGAGCACCTGGTCCAGGACATCATCCACGACGTGCTGGGCTACGGCCCGCTGGAGCCGCTGCTGGGCCGCGACGACATCGCCGACATCATGGTCAACGGCGCGGCGCGCGTGTTCATCGAGGTGCAGGGCAAGGTCCAGCTGACCAACGTCCGCTTCCGCGACAACACCCAGCTGATGAACATCTGCCAGCGGATCGTGAGCCAGGTCGGCCGCCGCGTGGACGAGAGCTCGCCCATCTGCGACGCCCGCCTGCCCGACGGCTCCCGCGTCAACGTGATCGCCCCCCCGCTGGCGATCGATGGTCCCACCCTGACCATCCGGAAGTTCAAAAAAGACAAGCTCACCATGAGGAATCTCGTGGAATGGGCCTCGATCTCGCCGGAGGGGGCGCGGGTGTTGGGCGTGATCGGCGCCTCGCGCTGCAACGTGCTGATCTCGGGCGGCACGGGGTCGGGCAAAACGACGCTCCTCAACTGCATGACCGCCTTCATCGACCCCACCGAGCGCGTCATCACCTGCGAGGACGCCGCCGAGCTGCAGCTGCAGCAGCCCCATGTCGTACGGCTCGAGACCCGCCCGCCCAACCTGGAAGGGCAGGGCACCATCACCATGCGCGACCTCGTCAAGAACTGCCTGCGGATGCGCCCCGAGCGGATCATCGTGGGCGAGGTGCGTGGCCCCGAGGCCTTCGACCTCCTGCAGGCGATGAACACAGGCCACGACGGCTCGATGGGCACGCTGCACGCCAACAGCCCTCGCGAGGCGATCTCGAGGCTGGAATCGATGATCACCATGGGCGGCTACGGCCTGCCCTCGAAGACCATCCGCGAGATGATCGTGGGCTCGATCGACGTCATCATCCAGGCCGCGCGCCTGCGCGACGGCTCGCGCCGCATCACCCACATCACCGAGGTGGTGGGGCTGGAGGGCGACGTGGTCATCACCCAGGACCTGTTCCTCTACGAGATCTCCGGCGAGGACGCGGAGGGCAAGGTGGCCGGGCGCCACCGCTCCACCGGCATCGCCCGTCCCCGCTTCTGGGACCGCGCCCGCTACTACGGCCTGGAGCGCGAGCTGGCGGAAGCGCTGGACGCGGCGGAGTAGGCGCGCCCGTGGACCCCAACCTCGTCTTCCTGGCCGTCGCCGTCCTGGCCTTCGCCGCCGTAGGCGGCGTGGGCTTCGTGCTCGCGGGCGGCGGCGCGGCGGCGGACGCGCGCACGGCCAAGCGCGTGCAGGCGCTGGCGGGAGGCCCCGCCCGGAGCGACCGCGCCGCGCGCGCCGCCAAGCCCGCGGGCGAGGCCGCCGCGCTGCGCCGCAAGCAGATGCTCGCCAACCTCAAGGCGGTCGAACGCCAGGAGCGCAAGGCCAAGCTGACGGTCGAGGGCCGCATCCAGCAGGCCGGGCTGTCCTGGTCGGTGCGCAGCTTCTGGATCGGGCGCGTCGTGGTCGGGCTGGTGTTCGGCGCGATCGCCCTGGCGGTCGGCCGCAACCCGCTGATCGGATTGGGCGTGGCGTTCGTCGCGGGCTTCGGCCTGCCCCTGTGGCTGCTCGGCACGATCAAGAAGAGGCGCCACAAGGCCTTCACCGAGGAGTTCCCCAACGCCATCGACATCATCGTGCGCGGCATCAAGTCGGGCCTGCCCGTC
>CAZZZR010000222.1:0-4528 GCA_964658605.1 uncultured Caulobacter sp.
GCCCAGGCGGCCCTCGACAATGGCACACAGGCAGCCCAGCAGGCCCAGGCGGCGGGATAGCGGTCGGGGAGGAAGGGGCGTCACCGCGCGCCGCGCGGCGGCAAGGACGCCGGGTCGGGCGCGCTCACGCCGTTCCGTCGGCCTTCACGAACCTTCGGGCGCTCACGCCGCCTCCGCCTCGTCGTCCTCGTCCGCGTCCAGTGGCGCGCTGGCCAGCGCCAGCATGGGCTCGGCGGCGGCCACGACCGGCTCGGGCCGGTGGTCCTCCACCTTCCGCAGCTTGCGCTCGATGGCGCGGTTGCGCACCTGAACCTTCTCGTGGAGCTTCTGGGCCTGGTCGAGCTTCTCGCCGAGCCTGGACCAGACCTCGCCGTAGGTCTTGAACTCGGCCTTGGCCGCGCCCAGCACCTCCCACACCTCCGACGAGCGCTTCTCGATCGCGAGCGTGCGGAAGCCCATCTGCAGGCTGTTCAGGATGGCGGCCAGCGTCGTCGGCCCTGTCACCATCACCTTGAACTTGGACTGTAGGTCGCTGACGAGGCCGGGACGGCGGATCACCTCGGCGAACAGCCCCTCCGTCGGGAGGTACAGGATCGCGAAGTCGGTGGTGTGCGGGGGCTGCACGTATTTCTCGCCGATCGACTTGGCCTGGATGCGGACCGCCTTCTCCAGGTCCTTGGACCGGGCCTCGACCTCGGCGGCGTCTCCGCCGTCCTGCGCGGCCTGCAGGCGCTCGAAGTCCTCTTGAGGGAACTTGCAGTCGATCGGCAGCCACAGGGGTTTGTCGGGGTTGTCGGTGCGGCCGGGCAGCTTGATGGCGAAGTCAACCCGCTCGCCCGCGCCCGCGCGCACGGCGACCTGCTTCTCGTACTGGTCGGGGGTGAGCATGTCGCCCAGGAGCTGGCCCAGCCGCAGCTCGCCGAACCCGCCCCGCGCCTTGACGTTGGTGAGCACGCGCTTGAGCCCGCCCACGTCGGTGGCCAGCGCCTGCATCTCGCCCAGCCCCTTGTGCACCGCCTCCAGCCGCTCGCTGACGGTGGCGAACTTCTCGCCCAGCCGCGCCTCGAGCGTCGCCGAGAGCTTCTCGTCCACGACCCCCTTCATCTCGTCCAGCTTGGTCTCGTTGCCGGTGCGGATGGCCTCGAGGTGGGTGCGGATCTGCTCGCGCATCGCCTCCTGCCGCTCGCCCGCCTCCTTGTTCAGCGCCTCGACCTTGCCCTGCATGAGCTGGAGGGCCGCTTCGGTGCGCTCGCGCAGCTCCTTCATCTGCTGGTTGGTCTCGTGCAGGCGCGTGGCCTGCGTGCCGGAGAACGCCTCGACGTGGCGGCCCAGCGCCTCCTCCGCGTCCTTGCGCCCCTGAGCCGCCTCGGTGCGCGCGGTGGCGAGCTGCGTCCCTATCGCTTGCTCTGACTGGCCGAGCCCCGTCTGCAGGCCTGTGGAGAGGGCCATCAGCTCCTGCTTCAGCTCCTTGCGGAACTCGCTGAGGTCGCTGCGGATGTCGCGGGGAGCCTCGCGCAGCTGGCTCTCCAGCACCGCCAGCCGCCCGAACACCTCCGGGTGCATCTCCGGCGCGCGGGGCGCCTCGGCCGCCGAGGCGGCGCGGTGGGCGAACAGCGCGGCCGCGAGCGCAGCCAGCGCCGCCGCCAGGCTGAGGATCAGGGTGAACAGGTCCATGAACGCGACGCTCCGACTGAACCGCGATGGCTAGCACGAGTCGCGCCCGGCCGTCCGCCCACGGTTGCCGCTTCGTTCCGCCGCATGGAACCCGCGGCGTCCGTGGCCGCTTCCACGCCCAAGCTTATCGCAAGCTTATGGAGGGCTGCGTCATGTTGAAGTGGGCTTTGATCTTCCTCGTCGTCGGCTTGGTCGCCGGCATTCTGGGCTTCGGCGGCATCGCCGGCGCCTCGATCGGCATCGCCAAGTTCCTGTTCTTCCTCGCGATCGCCTTGTTCGTGATCTTCCTTGTGCTCGGCTACACGGTGTTCAAGAAGGCTGCCTGACCGCCGCGCGCTCGAAGTTGAGCGTATAGGCGGCCTCCAGCAACCCGTTGTCGCGCATGAAGGCGGCCATGCTCTCGTAGGTGGCCGTCTTCAGCGGGCCGGACTGGTCGTCGGTCTTCAGGCGATGGTCGACCATCGGGCCGAACAGCCGCATCGCGCCGGAGGCCTCGACCGTTGTGGGCGTGAAGTGGGCGGCCTCGTCCGCCCGGAGCTGGGCGCGGTCGGTGGTGTTCCAGGCGGCGGAGCCCACCACGTCCAGCATGAAGCTGTTGCAGTTCTGGTGCTGGGGCCGCAGCGGGTTGGCGATCAGCGAGTAGCTGGCATTGTGCAGTCCCGCGTACGACGGGCTGTCGATCACCGCCACGATCCGCCGCTGCATCTCGGGCGAGGGGACGATCACCGCTACGTCGTCCACCGCCGAGCCCGCCGTAAAGTCGATGGGAAAATCCTGCACCAGCCTGGACACGTCCCCCGGCCACGCCTTCCCGTCTCCGGCGTACAGGTTGTAGACCGCATAGCCGTGGGTGACGGACCCGTCCGCGGTGGTGATGTTGCGGTACACCCAGAAGGCGCCATGCGTGTAGGCGATGCCCTTGGGCAGCTTGGCCCGCGCCCGCCCCGTGCGGAACACCATGGCCACCCGCACGCCGCGCCCGGCCAAGTCGCGCTCGATTTGCTTGGAGAAGGCCGCCGCCTGCGCGGGCGTGAAATGCGCGACGGCGGCCGGGGTGGAGATGCTGTCCTGGGAGGCAGCCGGCTGGCTCGCCAGCATGAGCGCGGCGGCGGCGAGAGCGGCGCGCCTCACTTGGCGGGCGCGTCGTAGGGGACGTGCGGCGCGGGCTGGGCGACCACCACCGTGTCGCCGACCGGCAGCGGACCGCGACCGTACGGAGCGGCGGCGGGCCGGGTCTGCGCCGCGGTGCTGTCCGCCGCGCCGCTCGCGATCATCGAGGCGCCGACGAGCGACACGCCGCCCGCCACCACCGCCGGCCCGACCGACAGCGCCGTGGCCGCCGGAACGCCGGACTCGGTCAGCGCCTGCGTGACCTGCCCGGAGGTGTTGACCGCCTGGGAGGCGGTGCGGGCGCTGTCCTGCGCGGAGGCGGCGGACGCGGCGCCGAGGCTCAGCGCGAGGGCGGCGAGAGGGATGCGATGGGGCACGCGGACGCTCCGCTCCGTTGGCGACGACGGCAGCCTAGCCGCGTTCGCGCTCCACGGGCATCACAAGCGCATCAGGACCGGCGCGCGCCTCTTGTGTGTCTCATTCGCCACACCACATCCCGCTCACCGGCGGCGTCGCTCAGCGGAGGGCGCGGCCGGACATTCCGCCTGAGCCAGGGGACGAGCCTTGAACATCGACATCTATTCCGACCGCGCCAAGTCGGCGATCCAGGCCGCGCAGGGGATCGCGCTCGCGTCCGGCCATCAGCAGTTCTCCGCCGAGCACGTGTTGAAGGCGCTGCTCGACGAGCGGGACGGGTTGGCCAAGGCGCTGGTCAAGGCGGCGGGGGGCGATGTGACCGCCGCCTCGGTCGCCACCGACGCCGCGCTCGCCAAGCTGCCCAAGGTGGAGGGCGGCAGCGGCCAGCTGCACCTCACCCCGCCGCTCGCGCGCGTGCTCGCCTCCGCCGAGGCCGACGCCAAGGCCGCCGGCGACGCCTTCGTCACCACCGAGCGGCTCCTGGTCGCGCTCGCCAAGGACCCCGGCCCCGCCGGCCAGGCGCTCAAGAGCGCCAAGGTCACGCCCGACACCCTCGCCGCCGCCGTGGCCGAGGTGCGCAAGGGCCGCACCGCCGACAACGCTTCCGCCGAAGAGGGCTACGAAGCGCTGAAGAAGTACGCGCGCGACCTCACCGCCGCCGCCCGCGACGGCAAGCTGGACCCCGTCATCGGCCGCGACGAGGAGATCCGCCGCACCATCCAGGTCCTCAGCCGCCGCACCAAGAACAACCCCGTGCTGATCGGCGAGCCCGGCGTCGGCAAGACCGCCATCGTCGAGGGCCTGGCGCTGCGCATCGTCAACGGAGACGTGCCGGAGAGCCTGAAGGGCAAGTCGCTGCTCAGCCTCGACATGGGCTCGCTCATCGCCGGCGCGAAGTACCGCGGCGAGTTCGAGGAGCGCCTCAAGGCGGTGCTCTCCGAGGTCACCGCTGCCGAGGGCGGGATCATCCTGTTCATCGACGAGATGCACACCCTGGTCGGCGCCGGGAAGGCGGACGGGGCGATGGACGCTTCGAACCTGCTCAAGCCCGCCCTGGCCCGGGGCGAGCTGCACTGCGTCGGCGCCACCACCCTGAACGAATACAGGAAGCACGTGGAGAAGGACGCCGCCCTGGCCCGCCGCTTCCAGCCCGTGTTCGTGTCCGAGCCGAGCGTGGAGGACACCGTCTCGATCCTGCGCGGGCTGAAGGAGAAGTACGAGGTGCACCACGGCGTGCGCATCAGCGACGGCGCCATCGTGGCCGCCGCCACCCTCAGCAACCGCTACATCACCGACCGCTTCCTGCCCGACAAGGCGATCGACCTCG
>CAZZZR010000223.1:0-4527 GCA_964658605.1 uncultured Caulobacter sp.
CCGGCGTCGGCCAGGCGCATGCGGTGGCGGCCCTCGAAGGTGAAGGGCTTGGTGACGACGCCGACGGTCAGGATGCCGCGCTCGCGGGCGGCTTTGGCGATCACCGGCGCCGCGCCCGTGCCCGTGCCGCCGCCCATGCCGGCGGTGATGAACACCATGTGCGCCCCGTCGAGGTGCTCGGCGATCTCGTCGCCCGACTCCTCGGCCGCGCTCATGCCAACCTCGGGGTGCGCGCCGGCGCCCAGTCCTTGCGTGACGCTGGCGCCCAGCTGGATGCGGCGGTCGGTCTTGGAAAACTGGAGCTGCTGGGCGTCGGTGTTGGCGACCACGAACTCGACGCCTTCGAGCCCCGAGGTGATCATGTTGTTCACCGCGTTGCCGCCGGCCCCGCCGACGCCGAAGACGACGATCCGGGGCTTGAGTTCGGTGGCGCGAGGCGCCGAGAGATTGATCGCCATGGGCTTCATTCCGCTTCCGCCGGTTTCTTCCGCGGCCCCTAGCCTTGGGGGCTCCCGACAGGAGACGCCCGTATGCTTAATCCGCGGTTAACTGGGGTAAGCCGAGTCGGCGGTCCGTTAACGCACCCGGTTGTGGATAAACGAGAAATCCGGGTCTCCCACCACATTGCATTCCTCGGCTTGCCAACGACCCATGTGCGTCGGACTTTGGCCGCGGCGGCGCGGCTACGCCGGCTCGGAGGAACGATGCGCCGACTCGCAGCCCTGGGCTCTGCGCTCGCCTTGCTCGCGGCGTCGCCCGCCTTCGCCTGGAACAACCAGGGGCACATGGCGACGGGCGCGCTGGCCTACGACGCGCTGATGCGGATCGATCCCGGGGCGGTGCGCCGGATCGTGGAGATCGAGTCCGCCAACCCCGATCCGCGCTGGACGGTCGCGCTTTCAGGCCTGAAAGGCTCGGCGCGCGATCGGGTGCTGTTCATGGAGATGGCGCGCTGGCCCGACGACATCCGCGGCGGACCGCTGGACCATCCGGACTGGCACTACGCCGTCCATGTCGTGACGCCCGGCTGGAGCCTCATCCCCTATACGGCCGGACGGTCGCGCCAGGCGTTCGACGACGCGGTGAAGACGGTCGAGGATCCGCACGCGTCCGCCCGCGACAAGGCGGTGGCGTTGTGCTGGGTGATGCACCTGGCGGGCGACATGCACCAGCCGCTGCACGCCGGACACTGGCTCTCCCGCCGCTTCCCCAAGACGGACCGCGCCGGAACGATCGGCTACGTCCGCACCGCCCCAGGCGCGCCGCCGCGCTCGCTGCACGACGCCTGGGACTCCGCCGCCGACCTTTCGGGTCCCGAACTCCCCGCCGCCGCCCGAATCGCGGCCGGTCTGGAGGAGGTGCGCTTCCGCCCCTACCGCGACCCGTCGCTCCGGACCGGCTACGACGCCGCGATGATGAGCTGGACCTTGGAAAGCCGGTCCCTGGCCGCCACGGACGGCTATGTCGGCGACGCGCTGAAGGAGACGCCCTCGCCAGCCGCGGCCCCGCTTCTCTCGCCCACGTACCAAGCGCGGGCCCGGGCGGTGGCGAACGCACGCCTGCGCATGGCGGGCCTGCGCACGGCCGCCCTCCTGGACGCGATCGTCGGCGCTTGAGGGGCGAAGCGCGCATGGGCGGGGGCGACATCGATTCACTGGGCGAGGCGGAGGCGGCCGCCGAGCTGGAGCGGCTGGCGCGGGCGATGGCGGCGGCGGAGGCGGCCTACTTCCAGCACGACGCCCCTACGCTGAGCGACGCGGAGTACGACGCGCTGAAGGCGCGCAACCTCGCCATCGAAGCCCGGTTCCCCGCGCTGGTGCGGCCCGACTCGTCCTCGCTGCGCGTGGGGGCCCCGGTCGCGGCGCAGTTCTCGCCCGTGCGCCACGGCGTTCCGATGCTGAGCCTGGACAACGCCTTCGCGCCCGAGGACGTGCAGGCCTTCGTCGACCGCATCCGCCGCTTCCTGCGCCTGGACGCCGCCGAGCCGCTGGCGTTCACGGTCGAGCCGAAGATCGACGGCCTCTCCGCCAACATCCGCTACGAACGGGGCCGGCTCGTGCAGGGCGCCACGCGCGGCGACGGGCGCGAGGGGGAGGACGTCACCGCCAACCTGACGACGCTCCCGGACTCGGAGCTTCCCAAGATGCTGAGGGGAAGCGGGTGGCCCGACGAGATCGAGGTGCGCGGCGAGGTCTACATCGCCCACGGGGACTTCGCCGCCATGAACGCCGACGCGGAAGCGGCGATCGCGGCGGGCTCCAAGGCGGTGCGCACCTACGCCAATCCCCGCAACGCCGCAGCCGGGTCGCTCCGGCAGATCGACCCGAAGGTGACGGCTACGCGGCCGCTCCGCTTCTTCGCCTACGCCTGGGGGGCGGTCAGCGCGCCGTTCGCCGCCACCCAGGGCGAGGCGCTGGAGGCCTTCCGCGCCTGGGGCTTCCCGGTGAACCCGCTCTCCCGCCGGGTGGAGGACGCCAACGCGCTGGACGTCGCCTACCGCGAGCTGGAGCGGCTGCGGCCGGACCTGGGCTACGACATCGACGGCGTCGTCTACAAGGTCGACCGGCTGGACTGGCAGGCGCGGCTCGGCTCGGTCGGACGTATCCCGCGCTGGGGGATCGCGCACAAGTTCCCCGCCGAGCAGGCGACGACCGTGCTGGAGGGCATAGACATCCAGGTCGGGCGCACCGGCTCACTGACCCCGGTAGCTAAGCTAAGGCCCGTCACCGTCGGCGGCGTGGTGGTGAAGAACGCCACCCTGCACAACGCCGACGAGATCGCGCGCAAGGATGTGCGCATCGGCGACACCGTCCGCATCCAGCGTGCGGGCGACGTGATCCCCCAGGTGCTGGGTCCGGTCGATCCCGATCGCTCCGAGGCCGGCCCGCAGCCCTTCGCCTTCCCGCAGGTCTGCCCCTGCCGCCTGCAGACGCCTGTGGTGAAGGAGACGACGCACACGGGCGCGGAGACCGTCGTCCGCCGCTGCACCGGCGAGTTCGCCTGCCCATTTCAGCGGCTGGAGCACCTGAAGCACGTGGTCGGCCGCAAGGCGTTCGACATCGAGGGGCTGGGCGAGAAGCAGCTGCAGCTGTTCCTCGACGAGGGGCTGATCGCCGGCCCCGCCGACATCTTCCGCCTGGCGCGGGACGAGGCGAAGCTCGGCGTGCTGCGCGAGCGCGACGGCTTCGGCGAGACCTCGCTGAACAATCTCGCCGCCGCCATCGAGGCGCGCCGCACGATCAGCCTGGAGCGGTTCATCCACGCGCTGGGCGTCCGCCACGTGGGCGAGCAGACGGCGACGCTGCTGGCGCGCCACTACGGCGACTACCCCCGGTTCCGGGAGGCGGCGGGGGGCGCATCGGAGCGCCGTCCGGGCGGGGCGCTTGCGGCGTTCGAGGCGCGCTCCGGGCTCGGCGGCGTGGGGTTGGAGGCGACGCTGGCCTGGGCGGCGGGCGTGCTGGACGATCCGTGGCCCGAGGCGCCCCTGGTCGAGAAGTTCGCCCGCGCCGTCCCCAAGCTCAACAAGCCCACCCGCGCCCGCCTCGCCGACGCCTTCGGATCATGGGACGCCTTCGCCGGAGCGGCCCACGCCGCTCTGGGCGACCGGCCGAGCGACGCCTTCCTCGAGATGGCGCGGATCGGGCAGGTGGGGGAGGTGGCGGCCTCGGCCCTGGCCGCCTTCTACGCAGAGCCGCACAGCCGAGAGATGGCCGACGACCTCGCCGCCCAGCTCGACATCCTCCCCGCCGAGCAGCCGAAGACCGACACCGCCGTGGCGGGCAAGACGGTTGTCTTCACCGGCGCGCTCGAACGGCTCACCCGCGACGAGGCCAAGGCGCAGGCGGAGCGGATGGGGGCGAAGGTGGCCTCGTCCGTGTCGAAGAAGACGGACCTCGTCGTCGCCGGTCCCGGCGCGGGCTCGAAGCTGAAGCAGGCCGCCGACCTCGGGATCGAGGTGATCGACGAGGCGGCCTGGCTCACGCTGGCCGGGGTCGCGTGACGCTGCGTCAGCCTTGACCGTGTGCAACCGCCGCGCTCAGCGTCGGTTCACAAGACAGGCGGCTCCATGAGGCCGTCCAGGGAAGGAAGTCCTCGCATGCGCATCGCCGGTCTCGCCGTCTCCGCCGCGCTCCTCGGCGCCTCCGCGGCTTCGGCCGCGTCTCCCGCCACGGGGATGTGGCGGACGCCCGAACGCGACGGCAAGGTCGAGATCACCGATTGCGGGGGCGGCATCTGCGGCCGCATCGCCGACGGCGCCGACATTCGGGCGAACCCCGACGTGAAGGACATCAAGAACGCCGACGAGTCGCTGCGCAACCGCAGGCTGAAGGGCACGGCGATCTTCGAGGGCATGACCGGAGGTCCGGCCGAGTGGAAGGGCAAGGTGTACAACCCGGTCGACGGCAAGACCTATTCCGGTTCGGTCACGCTCACCGACGCCAACACGCTGAAGCTGAAGGGCTGCGTGTTCGTGCCCTTCTGCAAGACGCAGGTCTGGTACCGGATCAAGTAGGTTCAGAAGTAGTC
>CAZZZR010000224.1:0-4501 GCA_964658605.1 uncultured Caulobacter sp.
GTCAAGGGCGAAGAGCGTAGCGCCCCTTGACGCGGCCGAGAACGGTGGCACGCCACCACGCTCGTTGGTCAGCGGGCCACCACGATCGTCGGCGTTAGCTGACCGCGGACCTCTGCGCTGCAGCGCACGGCCACCGCCCGGAGGTCGTGTCAAGGGACGCCTTCGGCTCTCCGCCCTTGACCCGCCCTCCGCCCGGCGGCTGACCGGTATGCGTCGGGACGCAGGGCGTCCCTAAGATTTTCGACTTGCCTGCGGCGCGTCGAACACTGGGCTGGGCCTCAAGCAAGAAACGAAGGAACGGGGAGGCGAGGGGCGCGGCGGCGGAGGTCGCGCGCTGAACACCTCTCCCCCTGCGGTAGAGGGAGGGGCCCGGCCGAAGCTGGGAGGGTGAGGGGTCGCACCACCGTCGAGATGTTGGAAATCGGCGCCGCCTTCGGCCGGGAAGCGTTCCCTAAGCCGCCCGCGCCAGCGCCGCCTTTCCGCGGATCATGTCGCTGGCCTTCTCTCCGATCATGATGGTCGGCGCGTTGGTGTTGCCGCTGACGAGGCGGGGCATGATCGAGGCGTCGACCACGCGCAGGCCCTCGACGCCGACCACCCGCAACTCGGCGTCGACCACCGCCATGGGGTCGGCGCCCATACGGCAGGTGGAGGTCGGGTGGTAGACGGTGGTGCCTGACGCTCTCGCGTAGGCGAGGAGGTGCTCGTCGGTCTGGATGTCGGGGCCGGGGTTCATCTCGTGGTCGATGATGGCCGCCAGCGCGGGCTGCTCCGCGATCCGCCGCGCCCAGCGCAGGCCCGCGACCGCCACTTCGCAGTCCAGCGGATCGGAGAAGTAGTTGGGCGCGATCGCCGGGTGGGCGGCGGGGTCGGCGGACCTGATGAACACCGTGCCCCGGCTCTCCGGCCGCACCTGGCAGGGCGCGAGCGTCAGGCCGGGCTGAGACTCCAGCTCCATCTTCTGCATGTTGCCGAGCTTCGCCAGGTCCATCGTCGCGGGCAGGATGTGGAACTGGATGTCGGGGGTGGCCAGGTCCGGCCGGCTCTTCACGAAGGCGCCCACGTGCGCGGCCGAGAGGGTGAGCAGGCCCTTGCGCGAGACGGCGTAGCGCAGCGTCTCGGCCAAGAAGCGCCAGCCCTTGGTCAGCTCGTTGACCGTGATGTTGCCGGGCTTCAGCCGGTAGCGGGCGCCGGTCAGGATGTGGTCCTGCAGGTTCTCGCCAACGTGCGGCCGGTCGGCCAACACGGCGATCCCGTGCTGGGCGAGGAGCGCGCCGGGGCCTACGCCCGACAACTGCAGGATCTGCGGCGAGCCGATGGCGCCGGCGGCCAGGATCACCTCGGCCTTCGCCCGGATCACCGAGGTCTCGCCGCCGCGCGTGATCTCGACGCCCACGGCCCGCCTGCCTTCGAACACCACGCGGCGACACAGCGCCTCTGTGACCACCCGCAGGTTCGGCCGCTTCATCGCCGGGTGCAGGTAGGCGACCGCGGCCGAGCAGCGCCAGCCCTTCCTCTGCGTCACCTGGTACCAGCCGATGCCCTCCTGGTCCGCGCCGTTCAGGTCGTGGCGTTCGGGCAGGCCGGCCTGCACCCCGGCGGCGATGGCGGCGTCGGAGACCGCGTGCGCCTCCATCTCGGTGACGTTCAGGGGGCCGCCGACGCCGTGGTCGGCGCTCTCGCCCCGCTCGTGGTTCTGCGCGCGGCGGAAGTAGGGGAGCACGTCGTCCCACGCCCAGCCCGCCGCGCCCATCTGACGCCAACCGTCGTAGTCCTCACGCTGGCCGCGGATGTAGAGCATGGCGTTGATCGAGGAGGAGCCGCCCAGGACCTTGCCGCGCGGCCAGGTGTGGCGGCGCCCGCCCGTGCCGGGGTCGGCCTCGGTCTTGTAGACCCAGTTGACCTTGGGGTCCTTCAGCGTCTGCGAATAGCCCACGGGCACGTGGATCATCAGGTTGGACAGGAACTGGCCGGGGTTCTTCGTCGGCCGGTCGTCGCCGCCCGCCTCGATCAGCACCACGCGCATGGAGGGGTCTTCGGAGAGGCGCGCGGCCAGCACGCACCCGGCCGAGCCCGCGCCCACGATCACGTAGTCGGCCTCGCCGTCGTGACCCGCCATCCGCATCCTCCCGAAGCGACCGTCTTCAGACTTATCGTTGTTAACCCGATCATGCCGCCGCTACAGCGGGGCGCAAGCGGCGTTGTGCGTGACGGCATTCAGGCGAGGCGGGAATGGATACGACGGCGCAGCGACGGTCTGAGGTCCTGGGCGGCTGGGGCGCGGTGGCGCAGGGCGCCTTCACGGTAGCGGCTTTCGTCGCCGGGATCGCGGTGCTGATGGCCGCTCAGGGGACGGCGCACACGGCGCCCCCGCCCCTCTGGCCGGTGCTCCTGGCGTCCGCGGTGGCGGTGGCGAGCGGTCTGGCGCAGCTGGCGGCGGTGCGCGGACTGCGCGCCGCGTTGAGCCCGCCGTCGGGCGTCGCCTGGGCGGCGTCGGTCGCCGGTTGGCTGGGCGCCGCGGTCCTGATCCTGGGCGGCCTGGTCGGCTTCTACGGCATGTTGACCCGGTCGCCCGCGACGCCGACGGCGATCCGGCTGGCGGAGGCCGCGCCGCTCCTGGTCGCGGTGTGGGCGATCGCCGGCATGGCGGCCTCGTGGCGGGCCGGGCGGCTGCCGGCGTGGCTGCGCGTGGTGGGGGCGGTGTTCGGCGCGGCGGTGCTGGCGAGCCCCGCGCTGGCCCCGTTCCGGCTCGTGGCGCTGATCGGGGGCGTGGTGTTCTGGTTCGGACTGGGCGCCGCGCGCCGCCCGCTTCCCTGTCCCGGCGTCACCGTCCGATACTGGGTTCAAGCCCTAGGAGGAAACCCGCCATGCCCGACGCCACCATCGCTCCCGCCGACTTCGAGACGATCCGCCTCGACAAGGCCGACCGCATCGCGACCATCACCCTGCACCGGCCGGAGAAGCTCAACGCCTTCACCAGCCGCATGATGCTGGAGCTGATCGCCGCCTTCGACGACACCGACGCGGACGACGGGGTGGGGGCGGTGATCGTCACGGGCGAGGGACGCGCGTTCTGCGCCGGGGCCGACCTCTCCTCGGGCGGCGGCACCTTCGACTACGCCAAGCGCGGCGACGACATCCGGGAAGAGGCCAAAGTCGGCGACGTCTATCGCGACGGCGGCGGGCGGGTGGTCCTGCGCATCTTCGACAGCCTCAAGCCCGTGATCGCCGCGGTGAACGGGCCGGCCGTGGGGGTGGGCGTCACCATGCAGCTGCCGATGGATTTCCGCCTCGCCTCGACCTCGGCCCGCTTCGGGTTCGTGTTCGCACGCCGCGGGATCACGCCGGAGGCGGCGTCGTCCTGGTTCCTGCCGCGGCTGGTCGGGCCGCAGCAGGCGCTGGAGTGGGTCTACACGGGCCGGGTTTTCGACGCCGAGGAGGCGCTGCGGGGCCGGCTCGTGCGCTCCCTCCACGCCCCCGAGGAGCTCCTGCCCGCCGCCCGCGCCCTGGCCCGGGAGATCATCGACAACGCCGCCCCCGTCTCGGTCGCGATATCGCGCAAGCTGCTCTGGCGGATGATGGGGGCCGACCACCCGATGGAGGCGCACAAGGCGGACAGCCGCGCCATCCAGGCCCGCGGCCGCTCGGGCGACACCCGCGAGGGGGTGTCCGCCTTCCTGGAGAAGCGGCCCGCGGTGTGGCCCGACAAGGTGTCCGACGGCCTGCCGGAGCTGTTCCCCTTCGAGGCGGAGCGGGCGTTCCGCTGAGGGCTCGGCGGGGGGCGCCTATCGCCCGCCCGCGCCGTTGCGCCAGAAGGCGGCTATCAGGTTCGGCATGAGCGCAGGAACGCCCCAGACCAGGGCGGCGGCGACGACGAGGAAGACGGCGAAGGTCAGCCACGTCCGCCAGGTCTCCGGCCCGTCGAGCGCCGCGCCGCGCACCAGCCGCCGGTGGCAGGCGGCGCAGACCGCGTCGGCCCGGGTGACGGCGGCGTAGCGGACGGCGGGCGGCCGCGGTCCGGCCTCCGCCCAGGCCCCGGCCGGAGCGGAGGCGTCGACGGGTTCGCGCCGCGTGGAGCCGGGCGTCGAGGCGCGCGCCACGGTGCGGATGCGCTCGCGCGTGGTCCACAGCCGCATCTCCTCCACCGGGGTTGACCGGCGGCAGCGGGCGCAGGCGGCCTCCTCCTCGTCGTCGAGCATGGATTGGCGTCCGGCGGCGGGCGACGGCCCGCTCGTCGGTAGCTTAGCCCCGCGACGGCGCATACGGAAAGCCCCGCCCCCGGGCTGGCCGGAAGCGGGGCTCTCGCATGGACGGGCGGCGATCCGCGGGGGGCTGTGCGTCCGCCGCCCGCCCGCGATCAGCAGCGGTAGGGGTGGTAATAGCACCAGCTGTGCCGGTAGACGTACCGGGGCCCGTAGTAGTAGCCCGGCGCATAGTAGCCGCCGTAGTACGGACCGTAGTAACCGCCGTAGTACGGCCGGTCCGCGAGCGAGGCGCCGAT
>CAZZZR010000225.1:0-4429 GCA_964658605.1 uncultured Caulobacter sp.
GGCGCTGCTGGCGGCGGGGCGGCTCCTGCTGCGGCCGCTGATGCGCTCGGTGGCGCGGGCGCACAGCGAGGACCTGTTCCTGGCCGCCAGCCTCCTGGTGGTGATCGGCTCGGGGATCGCGAGCGCGGCGGCGGGGCTGTCCATGGCGCTGGGCGCCTTCATCGCCGGCCTGCTGCTGGCCGAAACCGAGTTCCGCCATGAGCTCGAGAACAAGGTTGAGCCGTTCGAGGGGCTGCTGCTGGGGCTGTTCTTCGTGTCGGTGGGCGTGGGGCTCGATCTGCGCTTCACCGTCTCGCACCTGCCGCAGGTGCTGGCGCTGGCGGTCGGGTTCGTGGCGATCAAGGTCGCGGTCGTCTGGGGACTGGCGCGCCTGTTCGGCCTGGGCGGACGGCACGCGCTGGAGACGGCGCTGGCGCTGGCGGCGGGCGGCGAGTTCGCCTTCGTGCTCCTGACCCAGGCGCGCGCGGCTCCCCTGATCCCTACCGGAGGGCTGCAGGCCGCCTTCGCGGCGGTGACGCTCTCCATGTTCGCCGCCCCCTTCCTCGTCGCCCTGGGCGCGCGGCTGGCCGTCCGCAAGGCGCAGGGGGAGCCCGGCGCGGAGTTCGCCGAGCCACCGCCGCAGGGCGAGTCCGAGCCGCCTTCGCCTGCGATCCTGGTCGTCGGCTACGGTCGTGTGGGACGGCTGGTGTGCGAGATGCTCGACGCGCACGCCCTGTCGTGGGTCTGCCTCGACCGGGACCCCCGCGCCGCCGCCGCCGGCCGCCGCGACGGCAAGCCCGTGTTCTTCGGCGATGCGGCCGACCCGGTGATGCTGCGTCGCTGCGGCCTGCCGGACGCCCCGGCGCTGGTGCTCACCATGAGCGATCCCGACCTGGCCGAAATGGTCGTCCCCGCCGCGCGGGACCTGCGCCCCGACCTCACAATCGTCGCCCGCGCCCGCGACGCCCGCCACGCCAAGCGCCTGCACGCGCTGGGGGTCGCCGACGCGGTGCCCGAGACGATTGAGGCCAGCCTGCAGCTCTCCGAAGCCGTGCTGGTCGACCTCGGCGTGCCGATGGGGTTGGTGATCGCCTCCATCCACGAGAAGCGCGACGCCATCCGGCGCGAGCTGGACCGTCCGCTGGCGCTCGGCGCGAGGCGGGGCCGGCTGCGGCGGGAGCCCGAAGCGACGCCCCATCCCGTCTGAGCGCCGCCACGGAACCGCCCGGATCGCCCGGCCATTCTGTCGGCGCGGGGGGCCGCCGCTTCAGGAGACCTTCATGCGCGTGTTCGCGTTCGCCATCGCCCCCGCGGCCCTGCTCCTAGCGGGCGCCGCCGCAGCCCAAAGCTACGGCCAACAAGGCTACGGCCAGCAGAGCTACGCTCAGCCGGGCTATGCCCCCCCTTCCTACTCCAGCAACCCGCAAGGCTATCGGGACCAGGCGGAGCGGCCGGAACGGGCCGAGCGTCCCGAGACGCCCGATCCCTCGCAAGACTTGGTGCGCCAGCTGAACCTGCGCGGGGACCAACAGGCGGCGTTCCGCGACTACCAGTCCGCGTTCCAGGCGCAGGACCAGGACAAGGACGACGGCCAGGACGACGTGGCCCGCCTCGCCGCCATGACCACGCCGCAGCGGCTGGACGACAGCGCCCGCCAGATGGACCGCGACCGCGCGGACTTCGAGCGCGTCGCCTCCGCCACCCGCCGCTTCTACGCCACCCTCGACCCCGGCCAGAAGCGCACCTTCGACCGGCTGACCGCGCCCCGGGCCGAGCCGGACGAGGACGCCGACGCCGGTCCAGGCGGGCGGGACCCGGGCGGGCGGGACGACCACGGCCGGGGCCCCTCGCGGCCGCCCGCGCCCCAGCGCTGAGGCGGCGGCTTCAGACCGACGCCCGCGCCACGTCCCTGGCGTAGCGCATCGCCAGGGCGAGCGGCACCTGCACCTCCCGCTGCGGCGCGTCTCCCCGCCGGCGCAACCGCAGCGGCAGGCCGTCGCCAAAGCTGAGCACCGAGCGCACGCGCCCGTTCGCCTCGTGCACCACGACCTTGGCCGTGACGTCGGGCAGCCGGGACAGGGCGCGCGCCGTCCTCAGCCCCAGCTTCAGCGCCTGGCACTGCGGCCACTCGCCGAAGCGCACGCCGTTCACCTCGAACACCCAGCGGCTGCCGCCGGGCCGTACATGGACCTCCGTCTTAGGCATACTGCGCCTCCATTCGGTTAGGCGCGACCTCGCTCCTCACCGTCGCAGAGATGCAACCATCAGGCGAGCCCCTGGTTTCGGTGCGCGCCGAATACATCCTGTTGCTCAACCCTTCGTTCACCCTGATCCGTCGGGCGCGAGGGCGCTGGCGATCCGGGCCGCCGCGTCCTACCTTCCCGTTCATGCCCCGTTCCCCGAGCCCCGCCGGCGTCGCCGAAGCCTCCACGCCCTTCGTCATGGACGTGCGCGACGCGCTTCCCGCCGCCTGGACCCCCCACCGCCCCTCGCGGCCGCAGAAGAGCGAGGGCGGCAAGCGGTTCAAGCTCGTCAGCGCCTACGACGCCGCCGGCGACCAGCGCCAGGCCATCCCCGAGCTGGTGGAAGGGATCAAGGCGCGCGAGCACGACCAGGTGCTGCTGGGCGTCACCGGCAGCGGCAAGACCTTCACCATGGCCAAGATCATCGAGGCCACGCAAAGGCCCGCTCTGATCCTCGCCCCGAACAAGACCCTGGCCGCCCAACTCTACGGCGAGTTCAAGAGCTTCTTCCCGGAAAATGCGGTCGAATACTTCGTATCGTATTACGACTACTACCAGCCCGAGGCCTACGTCCCGCGCACCGACACCTTCATCGAGAAGGACTCGTCCATGAACGAGCAGATCGACCGGATGCGCCATTCGGCCACCCGCGCGATCCTGGAGCGGGACGACGTGATCGTGGTCGCCTCCGTCTCCTGCATCTACGGCATCGGATCGGTGGAGACCTATTCGGCCATGACCTTCGAGGTGAAGGTCGGCGACCGGATCGACGAGGGCAAGCTGCGCGCCGACCTCGTGGCGCTGCAGTACAAGCGCAACGACCAGGCCTTCGAGCGCGGCACCTTCCGCCGCCGCGGGGACAGCTTCGAGATCTTCCCCGCCCACTACGAGGACCGCGCCTGGCGCGTCGGCTTCTTCGGCGACGAGGTCGAATCCATCAAGGAGTTCGACCCCCTCACCGGCAAGACCACCTCGGACCTCACCTCGGTGAAGGTCTACCCCTCCAGCCACTACGTCACCCCGCGCCCCACCCTGAACCAGGCCTTCGACGCCATCCGCCGCGAGATGAAGGAGCGCGTCGACTGGTTCACCGAGACCGGCAAGTTCCTGGAAGCCCAGCGCATAGAGCAGCGCGTCACCTTCGACCTGGAGATGATGCAGGCCACCGGCAGCTGCGCGGGCATCGAGAACTACAGCCGCTACCTCACCGGCCGCGCCCCGGGCGAGCCGCCCCCCACCTTCTTCGAATACATCCCCGACAACGCCCTCCTCTTCCTCGACGAGAGCCACGTCACGGTCCCGCAGATCGGCGCCATGTACAAAGGCGACTACCGGCGCAAGTTCACCCTGGCCGAGTACGGCTTTCGCCTCCCCAGCTGCATCGACAACCGCCCGCTCAAGTTCGAGGAGTGGGAGGCCATGCGCCCGCAGACGGTCCACGTCAGCGCCACCCCCGGCAAGTGGGAGATGGAGAAGACCGGCGGGGTCTTCTCCGAACAAGTGATCCGCCCCACCGGCCTGATCGACCCCCCGGTGGAGGTGCGCCCGGTCACCGGCCAGGGCGTGTCGCAGGTCGACGACGTGATCGCCGAGGTGCGGGAGGTCGCGGCCAAGGGCTACCGCTCGCTCATCACCGTCCTCACCAAGAAGATGGCCGAGGACCTGACCGAATACATGCACGAGCAGGGCCTGCGCGTGCGCTACATGCACTCGGACGTCGACACGGTGGAGCGGATCGAGATCATCCGCGACCTGCGGCTCGGCGCCTTCGACGCCCTCATCGGGATCAACCTGCTGCGCGAGGGCCTGGACATCCCCGAGTGCGCCTTCGTGGCCATCCTGGACGCCGACAAGGAGGGCTTCCTGCGCTCGGAGACGTCCCTGGTGCAGACCATCGGCCGCGCCGCCCGCAACGTCGACGGCAAGGTGGTGCTCTACGCCGACACCGTCACCGGCTCCATGGAGCGCGCCATGGCCGAGACGGCGCGACGGCGCGAGAAGCAGGAGGCCTACAACAAAGAGCACGGCATCACGCCCGAGAGCGTCAAGCGCGACATCGCCCAGATCCTCGACAGCCCCTACGAGAAGGACCACGTCACCGTGCCCATCAAGGGCGTGCACGAGGACGCCAAGCCCTTCCTCGGCTCCAACTTCCAGACCACCCTGCGCGACCTCGAGACCCGCATGCGCAAGGCCGCCGCCGACCT
>CAZZZR010000226.1:0-1571 GCA_964658605.1 uncultured Caulobacter sp.
CTTGGTCCAGCGGTCGATCTGGCGGGCGAAGTAGTTGCCGGGCTTGCCGAAGTCGGAGAGGCCCACCGCCTCCACGTCGGTGGTGTGCAGCCGGGCCAGCGTCTCCACCTCCGCGCGGTAGATGTCGCCACGCTCGGCGTTGGACAGTCCAGGCAGGAGCGGGTCCCACAGGATGCGGCCCTGCACCCGCTCCATCACGTAGAACATCGTGCCGATCACCGCCTCGTCGGTGCACAGGCCATAGGGCTTGGCGACGGGGAAGCCGGTGGGGTGCAGGGCGGCGATCACCTTGAACTCGCGGTCGACGGCGTGGGCGCTGGGGAGCAGCTTGCCGGGCGGCTTCCTGCGCAGCACGTAGGCGCGCGCGGGCGTGATCAGCTCGTAGGTCGGGTTCGACTGGCCGCCCTTGAACTGGCGCACCTCCAGGGGGCCTTCGTAGCCCTCGACGTTGGCCGCCATCCAGGCCGCGAGCGCCGCCTCGTCGAAGCGGTGCCGCTCGTCCACCGGCTTGGTGCCGCTGAAGGTCTCCTGCGCGTCGGCCATGCGTTTCCTCGTGGCGTTTTGCGGGCCAGCCTAGACCGCCGGGACCCCGAGGTGAACGCCGTTCAGCGCCCCAGCGCGCGCCAGCCGATGTCGCGGCGGTGGAAGCCGCCCGGCCAGTCGATGCGGTCCACGGCGGCGTAGGCCCGGTCCCGCGCCTCCTGGAGCGTCGCGCCCCGCGCGCAGACGTTGAGCACCCGTCCGCCCGCGGCGGTGAGCGCGCCGTCCTCGCCCGCCTCTGCCCCCGCCTGGAAGACGACGACGTGCTCGCCAAAGTCCGCCTCCGCGCCCCGGATCACCGATCCGGTTAAAGGGGAGGCCGGGTAGCCCCGCGCCGCCAGCACGACGCAGACCACCGCCTCGCCCCGCCACGCGGGCGGCGGCAGGGCGGAGAGGTCGCCGCGGGCGGCCGCGTCCAGATAGGGCAGCACGTCGCTCTGCAGCCGCAGCATCAGGACCTGACATTCCGGGTCGCCGAAGCGGGCGTTGAACTCCACCAGCTTCGGACCTTCAGCCGTCGCCATCAGACCGGCGTAGAGCACGCCGCGGTAGGGCGACCCCTCCGCCGCCATCCCCGCCACCGCCGGTTCGACCAACTCGGCCATGGCGCGGGCGGCGAGCGCGTCGGTCAGCACCGGCGCGGGCGCGTAGGCCCCCATGCCCCCCGTGTTGGGGCCCGCGTCCCCGTCGAAGGCGCGCTTGTGGTCCTGGGCGCCGCCGAACGGGATCGCCAGCGTCCCGTCGCAGAGGGCGAACAGCGAGGCCTCTTCGCCCTGCATGAAGTCCTCGATCACCACCCGCGCCCCGGCCGCGCCGAGGGCGCCGCCGAGCATGTCGTCGACGGCGGCGGCCGCCTCCGCCCGGTCCAGCGCGATCACCACGCCCTTGCCCGCCGCCAGCCCGTCGGCCTTGACGACGTAGGGCGGGTCGAAGCGGTCGAGCGCCGCCTTGGCCGACGCGGCGTCCTCGAACGTCTCGTGGCGGGCGGTGGGCAGGCCGTGGCGGTCGGCGAAGGCCTTGGAGAAGGCCTT
>CAZZZR010000226.1:1581-4409 GCA_964658605.1 uncultured Caulobacter sp.
CCCATGGCTGTTCTCTGTGGAGCATATGGAAGTCATGAACGCCTTGGAGAAGGCCTTGGAGCTCTCCAGCCGGGCGGCGCCGGCGGTCGGGCCGAAGCAGGCGATGCCCGCCTCCGCCAGCCGGTCGGCCAGTCCCGCCGCCAGCGCCGCCTCCGGCCCGACCACCACAAGGTCGGCCGCGATCTCCTGCGCCAGCGCGACCAGCCCCGCCACGTCGGTCGCGGCCACGGGCCGGACCTCGCACAACCGGGCGATCCCATGCGACCCGGGGGCGGCGACCAGACGGGTCAGCATAAGCGAGGCGGCGATCTTCCAGGCCAGGGCGTGCTCGCGCCCGCCGGAGCCCACGAGGAGCACGTTCATGCGTCTCCCTAGCGCGCGCCGACGCGCCCGCAAACCGCCGCCGCTCGCGCCAGGGAGCCGCCTTGCGACCTTTGCGCACGGCGTCCCAAGCAAATCCTGCCCGCAACACTTGCAGGAGCCACCACTGGGCGTTGATGAGCTTCAAGATTACTCGCGTGTACCAAAATGTGGACTGTTATCAATGATGAGATGTCAAGACTTTCGCTCGACGCGCGAACGCCGCGAAGCTATCGTACCCCCATGGTCCTCGTCGGCTTCGTAGCGATGCTGGTCGGCTGCTCCCTGGCGTGGGCGCTGGGCGGTCGCGCCGAGCGGCTGGGCGCCGCGGCGCTGGCCGGCTGCTGGTCCGCGGCCATCGCCTTCGAGGCCGTGGGAGGGCTGAGGTACGACCTTCCCGTCCTGCTCGCCGACGTCGGCTACGCGGCGGCGCTCGTGAACCTGGCGTCGCGGTTCGACCGCAGCTGGATCTGGGTGTCGCTCGTGCTCCAGTCGGCCGTCCTCGTCGGCCACGGCCTCGTGCTGGTGCTGCAGGGCGAGGATCGGACCGCCTGCGTCGGCTTCATCAACGTGGCGAGCTTCGGGACGCTGCTCACGCTCGTGCTGGGCGCGGCCCTCAACGCCTTCGAGGTCCGGCGACGCAGGTCCGGCCGCGGGCGACGTCGCCCCTCCGTGGGCGCGCGGCGTCCGAGCGTCTGACGGTTCAGCCTCGGCGCGGCTCGAGGCGGCGGTGGAATCCGGTCAGCGTGGCCAGCCGAACGCCGAGGATCGAGATCGTGACCACCTTCATCACCGTATCCGCCGCGACCAGGCTGAAGCGCGCGTCGTAGGACAGGATCGGCCCCGACGCCGGCGGTCGGGCCCTGCGGCGGAACCGGACCCGCCACTCCGAGCCCCGCAGGCGCGAGTCGATGGGGCCGCTGACGCTCTCTTCCGCGGCGTCCAGCCGGCCCTCGGCGTCGACACGGACGGCCCAGCGCATCCGGTCCTCGAGCGACCCGTCGTCGAAGACGTAGATCTCGTCGAAATGGAGCGCCCCGAACTCGCTCGCGTCAGTCCCCTGCGTCTCGATGCGGCAGCGGCGGAGGATGCGACCCGTCAGGGAGCGGATCACCGCGAGCCCGCTCGTGCGGCTGCTGAAGAAAGCCACCGGATCGAACTGGGCGGGGAACGGCGCTGCGCCGTCGTCGAAGGCCATGGCCGACCCTACCGCGTCGAGCCGCGAGCGCCATAGGCAGGTTGTCGTTCGAGGCGCTCCCCTCGCCGGCCCGCGGGCGATAGGATGGGACATGAGTCTCGTCGAGCCCGCCGGGCCTCCCCTCGCCACCAACGCGCCCGCCTACTCCGTCACCGAACTGGCGTTCGCGCTGAAGCGGACGCTGGAGGACGCCTACGGCCACGTGCGGCTGCGGGGCGAGATCTCCAAGGTCACCCGCCACGCCTCCGGCCACGTCTACCTCAGCCTGAAGGACGACAAGGCCTGCATCGACGGGGTGATCTGGAAGAGCGTGCGGGGGATCGCGGTCCGTCCCGAGACGGGCATGGAGGTGATCGTCACCGGCAAGGTGACGACCTATCCCGCCCGTTCCTCCTACCAGCTGGTGATCGAGACGCTGGAGCCCGCGGGCGTCGGCGCGCTCCTGGCGCAGCTCGAGCGGCTGAAGGAGAAGCTGCGGGGCGAGGGCCTGTTCGATCCCTCCCGCAAGCGCCGGCTCCCCGCCATGCCGGCGGTGATCGGCGTCGTGACCAGCCCCACCGGCGCGGTGATCCGCGACATCCTGCACCGGGTGCGCGAGCGCTGGCCCTGCCACGTGGTCGTGTGGCCCGTGGTGGTGCAGGGCGAGGGCACCGCCGCCCAGGTCGCCGCCGCGGTGCGCGGGTTCAACGCGCTAGGGCCCGGAGGTCCGGTCGCGCGGCCGGACCTCATCGTGGTCGCCCGGGGCGGCGGCTCGATCGAGGACCTGTGGCCTTTTAACGACGAGGCGCTGGCCCGCGCGGTGACGCAGAGCGAAATCCCGCTGATCTCGGCGGTGGGGCACGAGACCGACACCACCCTGATCGACTTCGTCAGCGACCGGCGCGCGCCGACCCCCACGGCCGCGGCGGAGATGGCGACGCCGGTGCTCGCGGACCTGGTCGCCGCAGTCGCCGACGGCGGGCGGCGAATCGAGCGCTGCACCCATCGCGCGCTGGAGCGCGGCCGCGACCGCCTGCGCGCCGCCGAGCGGGGGCTTCCGCGTCCGGAGTCCCTCCTGGGCTTCGCGCAGCAGCGCTTCGACCTCGCCGGCGGGCGGCTTGGAGCGGCGCTGGCGAAGAACGCGGCGGTGCACGAGCGCGAGCTGGCGCGCGCGTCCGGGCGCCTGAACCCGGCGCTGCTGAGTCGGCCTCGGCAGGTGAAGGCGGACCGGCTGGCGGCGGCGGCGGCGCGGCTGGCGCCCGCGGCGGACCGCCGGATGCAGCGGGCGTCG
>CAZZZR010000227.1:0-4398 GCA_964658605.1 uncultured Caulobacter sp.
CGGTCATCAGCGCGTCTCCGGCCGGGCGGCGCGCGAGCCTAGCGCGACCGCGCCTCACCCGGAAGCGAGCGCGGCCGCGTCAAGCCATCCAGCGCTGGAGCCTGTGCGCAGCCCTGACCGCCTTGGCCTGCACGGCGCGGCGGATGCCGTGGCCGTTGTCGTGCGTCGCGCGGTAGGTCCCGTCGGCGGCGAGCGTCCAGAACGCGGCGCAGAACAGGAGCGCCGCGATCAGGCTCCAGTTCGGCTTGGCAAAAGTCGGGCGGGGCATGGGGGGAGACTGCGCTGCGATAGGGGCGGAACGGCGCCAGGACTCCGCCCTCGATGCGTCACACCGCCGTGGGACGCGACAGGCTGTCGCGGACCCAGCGGTACTGCGCCTCGCGCAAGAGTTCGCGGCGGTTGGCGTCGTCGACCATGCCGTCGATCAGGAACAGGTCGATGAACTGCCCGACGCCCAGCAGCCCCCATGTCAGCAGCCAGATCGTGCCGGTGACGTAGCGCCCGGTGTAGAAACGGTGGATGCCCGCCGCCCCGAAGAAGCACAGCGCCCAGAGCAGGAAGGCTGTGCCGGTGGACTTGCGCATGACGCGATCTCCTCGTCTCTGTGAAGCATTCAACGTCCGAACGGCCGAGGAGTCCCGTTAATTCGCGGACACCCGCGCCAGACGGGCTCTCAGGTTTGACCCCGAGGGCGGCCTCCCGTATCCACGGTCGCCTCTGGAGGCGGGCGGGGGCGACCCCGGCCCGCCTTTTTCGCGCCCGCACCGCCGCCGATCCGCCAGCCACAGGAGCCCGCCATGTCCGCAAGCCTGCCTTCCGGCGCGACCGGCGTCCTGGTTCTGGCCGATGGGACGGTGCTGCCGGGGCTCGGCGTCGGGGCCTTGGGCGAGGCGATCGGCGAGGTGTGCTTCAACACCGCCATGACCGGCTACCAGGAGATCCTGACCGACCCCTCCTACATGGCCCAGATCGTGACCTTCACCTTCCCGCACGTCGGGAACGTGGGCGTGAACCGCGAGGACACCGAGCAGTTCGGGCGGGAGTCGGGCCCCACGGACGCCGGCTTCGGCGGCGCGCGCACCACCGCCCGCGGCGCGATCTTCCGCGACGTGCCGACCGATCCGGCGAACTGGCGCGCGAGCGGCTCGCTGCACGACTGGATGGCGAGCCGCGGCGTGGTGGGGCTGGCGGGCGTCGACACCCGCGCCTTGACCCGCCGCATCCGCGAGAGCGGAATGCCGCACGGGGTGATCGCCCACGCGCCCGACGGAGCCTTCGACCTGGACGCCCTGGTCGCGCAGGCCGGGGCCTGGCCGGGGCTCACGGGCCTGGACCTCGCCAGGGAGGCCACCACGCTGCAGAGCTTCACCTTCGAGGAGGGGCTGTGGGCCTGGCCCGGCGGCTACGCGGGCGCGACCGACACGCCGCGGTTCGAGGTCGCGGTGCTGGACTACGGGATCAAGCGCAACATCCTGCGCGCACTCACCTCCATCGGCGCGCGCGCGACGGTGCTGCCCGCGTCGACCACGGCCGAGGAGGTGCTGGCGAGGAAGCCGGACGGGGTGCTCCTCTCCAACGGTCCGGGCGACCCGGCGGCTACGGGGGAATATGCCGAGCCCGAAATCCGCAAGCTGGCGGATAGTGGAACCCCGGTCTTCGGCATCTGCCTCGGGCACCAGATGCTGGCCCGGGCGCTCGGCGCGAAGACGTCGAAGATGGACCAGGGCCACCACGGCGCGAACCACCCGGTGAAGGACCTCGACACCGGCAAGGTGGAGATCGTCTCGATGAACCACGGTTTCACCGTCGACCGCGACAGCCTGCCCGAGACTGTGCGCGAAACCCACGTCAGCCTGTTCGACGGCACGAACGCCGGCATAGCGCTCGCCGAGCGGCCCGTGTTCAGCGTGCAGCACCATCCTGAAGCCAGCCCTGGCCCGACGGACAGCCTCTACATGTTCGAGCGGTTCGGAAGGATGATGACCGAGGCGAAGGCCCGATAGGCGGAGCCTTGGGTCGGAGGAGGTCCGCGTCCGCCGCGGGCGAGGTCGGTGAAAGCAGCGGACGCGTCCTCACGGGCGGCGCGAGGTCGGAAAGCCGCCCGTAAACGGTGCGGGCCGGCGAGCGGAGCGCCCGGCCGGCCCGCGCAGCTCAGGGCATCAGCACGGTGTCGACGACGTGGATCACGCCGTTCGACTGCATGACGTTGGGGATCGTCACCATCGACTGGCCGCCCTTGGAGTCGGTCAGGGTGACGTGGCCCATCTTCTTGGAGACCGTCAGCGTCTCGCCCTGAACGGTGGTCAGCACCTGGCCGTCCTTCAGGTCGGACGCCGTCAGCTTGCCGGGCACCACGTGGTAGGTGAGGATCTTGACCAGGGTGTCCTTGTTCTCGGGCTTCACCAGGGTGTCGACCGTGCCGGGGGGCAGCTTGTCGAACGCCTCGTTGGTGGGCGCGAAGACGGTGAAGGGGCCGGGGCCGTTCAGCGTGTCCACCAGGCCGGCGGCCTTCACGGCGGCGACGAGCGTGGTGTGGTCCTTGGAGTTCACCGCGTTGGCGACGATGGTCTTGTTGGCGTACATCGGCGCGCCGCCCACCATCGGGTTGGACGCCGCGTAGGCCGGCGCGCCGGCGGCGGCGAGGGTGATCGCGGCGGCGGCGGTCATCAGGAACGAGCGCATGTGGAGGATGTCCTTCGTCGGCGCCGTGTTGCGCCTCGGAGACAGCTACGGTCGCCCGGAGCGCGCGGATGCGCCTGGGCGGCCCGATCGGGCGATCAGATTCGGTCGAGCACGCCGGCCGCGATCACCGGCCCCGTGGGTCCCGGCTTGGGCGAGCCGCCCGGCGGCTCCAGGCTGATCGCCAACGTCGCGCCGGCCTCCGCCAGCTTCAGCAGTTCGGGCTTCAGCGGGAGCGGCCGGATATGGGCGGTGTCGAGCAGGCCGGCGGCGACTGGCTGGCCGCCCTTGGGGATCAGCCACAGCTCGCGGACGCGGGGATCGACGGGCCCTGGGCTGATCGGCGTCATCACGACCGTTCCCCGTGCACGGTCGAGCGTGGCCACGAAGAGCGGCTCCGAGCCGATGATCGAGGGACCCGGGCTGACCGGCGACAGCTTGGCCGCCAGCAGCGGCGCGGCCGTGACCGCGATCGGTCGGGTGGAGACGTAGGCGGCCACCGCCAGGCTCGCCGCCGCCAGCGCCAGCCCGGCGATCGCCGTCGCGCGCCACGCCGCCAGCGCGCGGGACTTGCGCAGGGGGACGACCTCCGCGCTCGGGCGGTCGGCCGCCGCTTCGGCGGGGGTCGCCGGAGCGGGGGCGGAGGGTTGGGCGGGGGCGGCCAAGCCGGCGCCGGCTGCGATCCGCGGCCAGAGCGTGGCGGAAGGCTCGACGGGCGCGACCTCCTCGATCAGCGGGAACAGGCGGCGCGACCAGTCGGCGGCCTCGGCGGCGAAGGCGTCGTCGGTGGCCGCGCGCGCCTGCGCCCGCGCGCGGGCGGCCGGGTCGAGCACGCCGAGCGCGAGCTCCGCGGCGAGCACGCCGTCGGCGGGCTTGCCGCGGCCGCCGCCAGGGGTGTCCGGAGGAAGGGAGTCGCTCATGAGCCGAGGCACTCCCGCAGACGCAGGAGCCCGCGACGCACCCAGCTCTTCATCGTCCCGAGCGGCACCCCGGCGCGGGTCGCCAAGGTCTCGTAGGTCACGCCGTCCAGGAAGGCGGTGCGGATGGCGGCCGCCTGTTCGGGCTTCAGCCCGTCGAGGCAGTCGCGCAGCCGGCCGTATTCGCCCGATCGCTCCATCTCCGTCTCGGCGGAGGGAGCGGGATCGACCAGCCCCGCGTCCTCCACCGGCGTCTCGATCCCGCGCGGGCGACGGGCGCGCAGGCGGTCGATGGCGCGGTTGCGGGCGATGGCGGAGAGCCAGGCGAGCGTGGAGGCGCGCGCGGGATCGAAGGCGTCGGCGCGCCTCCAAACCGCGATGTACACCTCCTGCAGCACGTCCTCGCTCTCCTCCCGGTTGGTGAGGATACGGAGGCAGACGCCAAGAAGCTTCGGAGAGGTTGCGGAATAGAGCGCCTTGAGCGCCGCGCCGTCCCGCTCGCCGGCGATGCGCGCCATCAGCGCGGCCAGCGGGTCGGGCGCACGCCCGCCCGCGGCGAGGGAGGCGTCGGCGGCGAAGCTCTCCTGACTCAACGCGAGATCCTATGGCGACTCCGCAAGGCTTAGCCCGTGTCGCAGGCGGGTGCAAAGCCGCGATCCCCTCACCTCAGCGGCGGGGCGAACCGCGACAGCGCGAGGGCGGCGACCTTGCGGCCCATGGCTTCCGCCGCGTCGTTGGAGAAGCGGTAGTGGACGCCGCCGTAGATGCGCGACATCGAGCAGGCGGTCACCGACTCCGGCAG
>CAZZZR010000228.1:0-4378 GCA_964658605.1 uncultured Caulobacter sp.
GCCCAGCTCGGCGGCGCGTTCGACGGCGCCAACTTCCGCCATTCCGAGCTCAGCGGCGCGCGCTTCTCCGGCGGCTCGTTCGCGGGCGCGGACTTCCAGGACGCGGAGCTGACGGGCGCGGACCTGCGCGGCGCCGACCTCGCCGCCGCGAGAGGCCTGACGCAGGACCAGGTGGAGGACGCCTGCACCGACGGCTCGACCCGGCTGCCGGGACGCCTGCGCGGCGGCGACTGCCGCGGCGACTCGCGGGTGGCGGTGGGACCCGTCCACATCAACGTGGACGGGACCATCAACGGCCAGGCGGTCCACATCCACGTCAACCCGCCCACGCCTCCGGCTCCGCCGGCCGTCCCGGCTTGGCCGAGGCGCTGAGCCGCTACGCCTTGATCGGCGGGACGACGCGGATGTGCAGCTCCTTGAGCTGACGCTCGCTCACCTCCGAGGGGGCCTGCATGAGCAGGTCCTGCGCCTGCTGGTTCAGCGGGAAGGCGATCACCTCCCGGATGTTTGAGGTGCCGGCCAAGAGCATCACGATGCGATCGATGCCGGGCGCGATGCCGCCGTGCGGCGGCGCGCCGTAGCGGAAGGCGTTCAGCATGCCGCCGAACTTCTCCTCCACCACCTCCGGCCCATAGCCGGCGATCTCGAACGCCTTGAGCATGATGTCCGGGCGATGGTTCCGGATCGCGCCCGAGGACAGCTCCACGCCGTTGCAGACGATGTCGTACTGGTAGGCGAGGATCGTGAGCGGGTCCTTGGTCTCCAGCGCCTCCATCTCGCCCTGCGGCATGGAGAAGGGGTTGTGCGAGAAATCGACGCGCTTCTCCTCCTCGTTCCATTCGAACATCGGGAAGTCGACGATCCAGCACAGCCGGAACTCGCCCTCCTGCACGAGGCCGAGATCGGTCCCGACCTTTGTCCGCGCCGCGCCGGCGAAGCGGTACATGGCGGCCGGGTCGCCCGCGGCGAAGAAGACGGCGTCGCCGGCCTTGAGGCCCAGTTGCGCGCGCATGGCCTCGGTGCGTTCGGCCCCGAGGTTCTTGGCGACCGGCCCTGCGCCCTCCACCTCGCCCTCGCGCCAGAAGATGTAGGCCATGCCGGGCAGTCCCTCGCCCTTGGCCCAGCTGTCCATGCGGTCGCAGAAGGCGCGGGAGCCGCCGCCGGGGGCGGGGATGGCCCAGATGCGGGCCTTGTCGCTCTTGGCCAGGATGCCTGCGAAAACGCCGAAGCCGCCGCCGGCGAAGTGCGCCGAGACGTCCTGCATCTCGATCGGGTTGCGCAGGTCGGGCTTGTCCGTGCCGTACTTCTGGATGGACTCGGCGAACGGGATGCGCGGGAAAGCGCCCGCGGGCACGCTGCGCTGGAAGCCGTTGACGTTGGCGAACTCCTCGAACACGCCGCGCATGACGGGCTCGATGGTGGCGAACACGTCCTCCTGGGTGACGAAGCTCATCTCGAGGTCGAGCTGGTAGAACTCGCCGGGCGAGCGGTCGGCGCGGGCGTCCTCGTCGCGGAAGCAGGGGGCGATCTGGAAGTAGCGGTCGAAGCCCGACACCATCAGCAGCTGCTTGAACTGCTGCGGCGCCTGGGGGAGCGCGTAGAACTGGCCGGGGTGCATCCGGCTCGGCACCAGGAAGTCGCGCGCGCCTTCCGGCGATGACGCGGTCAGGATCGGCGTCTGGAACTCGGTGAAGCCCGCCGCCACCATGCGCTGGCGAATCGACGAGATCACCCGCGACCGCAGCAGGATATTGCCGTGCAGCGTCTCGCGCCTGAGATCGAGGTAGCGGTGCTTGAGCCGCAACTCCTCAGGATAGTCCGGCTCGCCGAACACCGGCACCGGCAGTTCGGCGGCCGCGGACAGCACGTCGAGCCCCGTGACGCGGATCTCGACCTCGCCGGTCGGCAGCTCCTTGTTGATCGTCTCCGGCGAGCGGGCGACGACCTCCCCCTCGACCCGCACGACGCTCTCGGCGCGCACGCGCTCGGCGGCCGCGAAGCCCGGGGTGTCCGGGTGCAGCACGAGCTGGGTCAGGCCGTAGTTGTCGCGCAGGTCGACGAACATCAGCCCGCCGTGGTCGCGCTTCCTGTGCACCCAGCCGGACAGCTTCACGGAAGCCCCCGCGTCGGAGGCGCGCAGGGCGCCGCAGGTGTGGGTGCGGTAGGCGTGCATAGGTCGTCTCGGAGGTCGCCGCGAGGCGCGGATCAGGAGGCGCGGTTGAAGGCGGCGAGGCGCCTGAAGTCAAGGCGACCCTTGCCAAGCCCGCCTGTCCGACCCAGCCTCGCCCCATGCTCGAGGGATCATGCCACTGCGGCGCGGCGGCCTGGACGCTGCAAGGCGATCCCGGCTCGATCAGCGCCTGCAACTGCACCCTGTGCCGCCGCTATGGCGCGCTTTGGGCCTACGACTACGAGAACGAGCGCATCCGGGTCTCCGGCCCGACGGCGGCCTACGCCCGGCGTCGCGACGACCCGGCCTTGGAGATCCTGTTCTGCCCGACCTGCGCGAGCGTGCTGGCGTGGCGCGGGCTGCGGCTGGACGAGGCGAAGCGACGGCGCATGGCGGTGAACGTCCGGCTCGCGCCGCCCGACGAGGTCGCCGACCTTGCGATCGACCGCTTCGACGGGCTCGACTCCTTCGAGGATCTGCCGAGCGAGGGTCGCTGCGTCCGCGACCTGTGGTTCTGAGCGCGTTTGCGCGCCAGCGCGCTCCCGGCGTATCCGCATCGGCGTGACCGCCCGCCCCATCCTGGCCTCCCGCGCCGACGCGCTCCTTACGCGGGGGTGGGACGACTACGCCCTGCTCGACTCCGGCGAGGGGCTGAAGTTGGAGCGGTACGGGCGCTTCAGCGTGGTGCGGCCGGAACCGCAGTGCCTGTGGCCCAAGCGCATGCCGCCCGAAAAGTGGGCCGCCGCCGACGCCGTCTTCGATCCCGCCGCGTCGCTGGAGGACGAGGACGCCGGGCGTTGGCGGTTCCAGCGCACCCCGCCGGAGCGGTTCGAGCTCGGCTGGGGCGCGGCGCGGTTCAACGCGCGGTTCACCGGCTTCCGCCACCTCGCCTTCTTCCCCGAGCAGGCGGCGAACTGGAGCTGGATCGACCAGGCGGTGCGCAGGATGGCGGCCCCCGACGGCGGCCGGCCGCGCGTGCTCAACCTGTTCGGCTACACCGGCGTCGCGAGCCTGGTGGCGGGCGCGGCCGGGGCGGCGGTGACGCACGTGGACGCTTCGAAGAAGTCGGTGAACTGGGCGCGGGAGAACGCCGAGCTCAGCAAGCTCCAGCACCACCCCATGCGCTGGATCGTGGAGGACGCGCGCAAGTACGTCGTCCGCGAGCTCAAGCGCGGCTCCCTCTACGAAGGAATCATCCTCGACCCCCCCAAGTACGGGCGTGGGCCCACCGGCGAGGTCTGGCGGCTGTTCGAGGACCTTCCGGAACTGGTCCAGGCCTGCGCGCGCTTGCTGGCGCCCACCGCCGGCTTCCTGATCCTGAACGCCTACGCCGCCCGTATCTCTGGACTTAGCTTAGCCCACTCGTTGGCGAGCGCCACGTCGTCGCTGGGCGGCGGCGTGGATTGGGGCGAGCTGGCGCTTCAGGAGGAGGGCCCCGATCCTCGCGCGCTGGGTCTCAGCTTCTTCGCGCGCTGGTCGAAGCCGGCATGATCCCCGGCGTCCGCGAGATCACCAGCCTCGCCAATGCGCAGGTGAAGGCGGCGCGCGCGCTCCATCTGCGCAAGGAGCGGGAGGCGTCGGGCCTGTTCCTGACCGAGGGGCTCAAGATCGCGGCCGAAGGCATGGAGCTGGGGCGGGCGCCGCGCAAGCTGATGTTCTCCGGCGAAAGCGCAGACCACCCGCTGCTCCGCCGCCTCGCGGCATTCACCCTCGCCCACGGCGGGGAGGCGCTGCAGGTCACGCGAGATATCCTGGAGAAGGTCAGCCGCAAGGAGAACCCGCAGACGGTGGTCGCCGTATTCGAACAGGCGTTCACGCCGCTCGGGGCGCTCGATCCCTCCGCGGCCGAGGTGTGGGTGGCGCTGCAGGGGGTGCGCGATCCGGGCAACCTGGGCACGATCGTGCGCACGGCGGACGCGGCGGGGTGCGGGGGCGTGGTGCTGGTCGGCGAGACGGTGGACCCGTTCGGGGTGGAGGCGGTGCGCGCCACCATGGGCTCGATCTTCGCCGTGCCGATCTTCCGCGCGACGGAGGCGGAGTTCATAGACTGGCGCGCGTCGTGGCCAGGTTCGCTCGTCGGCACGTTGCTGACCGCGACCGATGACTTCCGCGCCGCCGACTATCGCCGCCCGACGATGATCCTGATGGGCGCCGAGAGCCACGGCTTGCCGCCGGCACTGGCCGCCGCCTGCGACGCGAACGTCAAGA
>CAZZZR010000229.1:0-4327 GCA_964658605.1 uncultured Caulobacter sp.
CGACGCAGACGCCTTCTGCCCGCCCCGCGATGAGGCTGGGGCGGATCGCTCAGCAGGCTGTCCGAAACAAGCGCCATCCGTTCGTAAGATCGGGACGGCGCGGGGGTTGCGCCACCCCGCGGCGGCGCGAGCCTCAGGCCGCCATGTTGGCGCGGAGTTTGGCGCGGAGCACGTCGATCGGTTCAAGGCCCCGGTCGGTCTTCAGCCGCCAGAAGGTCCAGCCGTTGCAGGCCGCCGCCCGGTCGACCATGGCGCCCAGCTTGTGGATCGAGCCGGAGAGCTCCCCGTCCACGCCCCGGTGCACGAGGCTGCCGTCCGCCCGCACCCGCGCCGAGCGTGAGCCGTTCGGGCAATAGAGCTCGTCGCCGGGCCGCAGCAGCCCCGCCTCGATCACCATGCCGAAGGGGATGCGCGGCTCGGCCTTCTTGGAGCCGGTCACGGCCAGGGTCTCGGGCGCAACCGGGATCACGGCGGCGATCCGTTCGCGCGCCACGGTCACATACTCCGCCTCGCGCTCGATCCCGATGAAGGCGCGCCCGAGCCGCTTGGCCGCCGCCCCCGTGGTGCCGGTGCCGAAGAAGGGGTCGAGCACAACGTCGCCGGGCCGCGTGGTGGCCAGGAGCACCCGGTGGAGCAGCGCCTCGGGCTTCTGGGTGGGATGCGCCTTGTGGCCGTCGGCGCCCTTGATCCGCTCCTCGCCGGTGCAGATCGGCAGGGTCCAGTCGCTGCGCATCTGCAGGTCGTCGTTGGCCACCTTCAGGGCGTCGTAGTTGAAGGTGTAGCGCTTCTGGCCCTTGGCCTTCACCGCCCAGATCAGCGTCTCGTGCGCGTTGGTGAGGCGGGTGCCCTTGAAGTTCGGCATGGGGTTGGCCTTGCGCCACACCACGTCGTTCATCAGCCAGAAGCCGAGGTCCTGGATCGCGGCGCCCACGCGGAAGATGTTGTGGTAGCTGCCGATCACCCAGATCGCGCCCTCGTCCTTCAGCACGCGGCGGCATTCGGAGAGCCACGCGCGGGTGAAGCGGTCGTAGGCCTCGAAACTGTCGAAACGGTCCCAGGCGTCGTCCACCGCGTCGACCTTGGAGTTGTCGGGCCGGTGCAGGTCGCCGCCGAGCTGCAGGTTGTAGGGCGGGTCGGCGAACACGAGGTCGACCGACTTCGCCGGGAGCGCGCGCAGCGCCTCCAGGCAGTCGCCGTGGATGATGGTCTCGGCCGCGGTGCTCATGGGGCTGAGCGTTCGCGGATCGCGGTTAAGGCCGCGTAACCGCTACGCTGGACGCAGGCGCCTGCGGAAGCGGAACACGCGTCGTCGCCAGCGGCCGAGGCGCCTGTGCCGGGCGGGCACCACCCACCGCTCCGTGCGCAGCACCTCGTGCCAGAACACGGGCACGATCTCCGGCGGCGTCCGCAGGAGGCGACGGATCGGCACGCCCCAGCGCGGATGCCGGTGCTGGAAGCGCACGAAACGCCGCCGCCAGGTCCGCGAGTTCCTGAGCACCAGGATCAGCCCGACCACCACGAGCAGGCCCAGCACGTGGAAGGTGAAGGGAATCCACACGCCGACCGTCCCGACCGCGATCAGGACGAAGCCGACCGCGATCCACGCCCAGCGCACAGCCCGTGTCCGTCCGCGCAGAATCGACCGTCTCCCTCGTCGCCCCGCCGAGGCGTCCATCTAGGCGCCGCGGCGCGCGGAGACTACCGCCCGCGCCGATCGATTGCGCGATTGTAATCGGAAGGGAGCGTTGACCGCACCCGGCGCAGCCCGCCCACTCGCCGCGTGCGGACGCTGATTCTCAAGACCCAGGCCGACGACCACATCTATAGCGCGTTCTCGGAGCGGCTGAGCGCGGCCCTGCGGGCGACGGGGGCGCCGAGCGAGACCTTCGCCTTCGCCGCCGACGCCCGCACCCTCGCCGAACGCCTGACGCGCCGGGACGTGGACGCGGTGATCTCGTTCAGCTCGCTGTTCGCCGACCTGCAGGTGGGCGGGGCCTCGATCTACGACGTGCTCGACTTGAAGTTCCTGGGCTGGCAGCTCGACCATCCGCTCTACGTCTCGCACTTGATCGTGGACAGGGTGGCGGGGCGGCGCTCGATCTATCCCAACGCCAACCACCTGGAGTTCCTGCGCGAGGCGAAGCTGGCCGGCCGCGCCCATGTGCTCCTGCCCGGCGCCGACCCGCCGGCGGCCGCGCTCAAGGGCCACGCCGACCGGCCGATCGCGGTTCTGGTGGCGGCCACCTACAACGGCGAGCCCGCGCGGTTCTGGGAGAGCATCCCGCCCAGCCCCGTGCGCAACCTCATCGTCCAGGTCGTGGAGCGGCTGGCCGCAAACCGCGAGGCTTCGGTGATCGACGCCTTCCTGAAGACGCGGCGCGCGCTGGGGCTGGAGGGGCTCCTGCTCGACCGCGAGATGTTCGAGCTCCTGCGCGTCTCGTTCACCTACGTGCGCCACATGGACCGCCTGCGTGCGGTGGAGGCGCTGGCGGATGCGGGCCTGCCGCTCACGGTCGTGGGCTCGGGGTGGGAGGCGCGGCTGGGCGTGCGACCGAACGTGACCGTGCTCCCGAACGAACCCTTCCCCGCCACCACCGCCCGCTACGGCGAGGCGCGCGTAGTCGTGAACCTGAACGCAGGCAACGGCGGCTGCGAGCGGGCGCTCGCCGGAATGGTCGCGGGCGCGGCCGTGGCGAGCGACTACAGCTCCACCCTGAAGGCGCAGTTCGGCGCAAGGGCGCTGCGCACCTACGACCGGACCCGCGCCGCCGACATCGCCAAGACGGTCGGCGACCTGCTCGAGGGCGACGCGGAGGCGGTGGCGGCCGAGGGCCAAGCTAAGGCGATGGCCGGCGCTTTCTGGTCGCACCGCGCGACCCGGGTGCTGGAAATCCTGCGCGCGGACTGACGCCGTCCTCACGCCCCGCGCGGCAGGTCCTTGAAGGCCACGTCGCGGTCGACGCGGATGTCTCCGGGGAGGCCCAGGACGCGCTCGGCGATGATGTTCTTGAGGATCTCGTCGGTGCCGCCGGCGATGCGCAGGCCCGCCGCCCACATCCAGTTCTTCTGGAAGGCCGCGTTCATGGGGGCCACCGCCGGATCGTCGAGGATGCCGAACTGGTCCAGGCGGTCGAGCGCTTCGGCCGCCATGTCCTGCAGCTGGTGGGCGCTGACGACCTTGCCGACGCTGGCTTCCGGCCCCGGCGTCTGGCCACGGCTCAAAGCTGTCATCGAGCGGAAGCGGGTCAGCTTCAGGCCTTCGGCCATCACGTACCAGTCGGCCAGCTTCTCACGGAAGCCGCCGTCCTCCAGCGCGTTCCCCTCGCCGTCGACACCCGGAAGCTCGCGGGCGATGGCCAGGAGTTCGGGCCAGTTGGTCCCGGTGGCGCCGCCTACCGCCAGCCGCTCGTTCATCAAGGTGACGAGCGCCACGTTCCAGCCCTTGCCGACCTCGCCCAGCCGCTGGCTGTCCTTGACGCGCAGGCCGGTGAAATAGACCTCGTTGAACTCGCTCTCGCCCGAGGCCTGGTGGATCGGCCGCACCTCGACGCCAGGCGCGTGCATGTCGATCCAGAACATGGTCAGCCCCTTGTGCTTGGGCACGTCGGGGTCGGTGCGGACCAGCAGGATGCCGAAGTCGGAGTAGTGGGCTCCCGAGGTCCAGACCTTCTGGCCGTCGATGATCCAGTCGCCCGAGCCGTCGTCGGCGCGCACGGCCTTGGTGCGGCTCGCGGCGACGTCGGAGCCGGCGGCGGGCTCGCTGAACAGCTGGCACCAGATCTCGTCGCCGCGCACGGCGGGGTTCACGAAGCGCGCCTTGGTCTCGTCCTCGGCGAAGGCCATCACGGTCGGCACGCACATGCCGAGCCCGATGGTGAAGTAGCCGTAGTTCAGGCCGAACTTCGCTTCCTCCTGCCCGAAGATCACCTGCTCCATCGGCGTGCCCCCGCCCCCGCCCCACTCCTTGGGCCAGGTGATGCAGGCATAACCCGCCTCGGCCTTCTTGGCCTGCCAGGCCTTGCCGTCGGCCATCTCGTCGGCGGCGCCGCGCCGGCCGGTGGACTTGGATGCGTCGCGCTTGGGCGCGTTGGCCTCCAGCCAGGCGCGGGCCTTGGCGCGGAAGGCGGCTTCTTCGGGGCTGTCGTTGAAGTCCATGGTTCTTCTCCGATCAGGCGGCGTTGCGGCGTTCGAGGCGGCGGACGAGCTTCTCGCGCCAGGCGGGCGGGCCGCCGAGCACGAGGCCGAGCTGGCGCGAGCGGCGCACGTGCAGGTGGCAGTCGACCTCCCAGGTGAAGCCCATGCCGCCGTGCGTCTGCACGTTCTCCTT
>CAZZZR010000230.1:0-4256 GCA_964658605.1 uncultured Caulobacter sp.
CTAGCCCGCCGAACGGGCTCCGGCGCCTGCCGGATCGGCGCCCAGCCACGTCACCGAAGCGCCGTGCGGGTGGACGGTGGCGAGCAGGCGCTCCTGGCCGGACGGCCAAAGCGTCAGCGTCAGCTCCATCGCCGGCGTGACGACGTCCCCCGACGGCGGCTCCAGCCGCAGCCAGGCCACAGGCGCCGCATCGGTCGCCGAAGCGGAAGCGCGGGCCAGCGTCCGCAAGATCGTCTCGCGCGAGGCAGGGGGCACGTACTGGAACATCACCGAATGGTAGAGGACGGTCACGACGCCTTCCTGCGGCGCAAGGCGCCCGGGGAGCCAGTCCGCCGCATCCGCCGCCTCGACCTCCACGTCGCGGGCGCGCGCCACCTCGATCGCGCCGCCCAGGCGCTCCAGCCGGTCGGCCTGGTCCGCCCAGACGTAGGCGGCGAGGCGGCGGCGCTGCACGGGATCGGACACGTCGATCGGGGCCACGTCGCAGGCGGCGCGGGCCACGACGCGGACATCCGCGTCCGGCGGCGGCGGCCCGCTCCAATCCGTGGGGATGGTCAGGGCGGCGTCGGCGGGTCCGCGCCGCCAGCTCCCGTCCTCCGCGGCGTAGGCGAAGGCGTCCCAGTTGAGCAGCAGGCCCGCGCTGGCCCCGATCTCCAGGGTGGACAGCGGAAGGCCCGTAGCGCGCGCGATCTCGCGGAAGCCGGCCTGCAGGGCGACGGCGCGGCGCACCTCGTTGGTCTGGGGCGGCGACTCCATGAAGCGGGCCAGCCGCGGGCGGCGCCGTCGCAAGGCGGCCGCCAACCGGCGCGAGAGCTCCGCCTCGTCCACGAGCCCCGCCCCGCCGTCGGGATAGACCTGCGTCAGCGCCGGTTCGACGCCCTCCAGGGAGAGGTCGTGCAGGCCGCCCAGCAGCCGGAGCCACACCGCGTCCTGGAGGAGCCGCTGCGGATCCGCATCGGCCCACGGCGCCAGCAGGTCGGCGAACGGGCCGCCGTCGCGCACGTCGGCGGCGACCGCCTCCAGCACGCGGGCGCTGAACGGCGCGCCGGTGGCGCGGCAGAACTGCGCCTGCCCCAGAGCTACGACCTCGAACGCTTGCCCCATGACGCGCACCCCCGCCCGGGGGGATCATGCACGGCGGCGGGCATGCGAAAAGGCCCGGAGCGTCTCCGCTCCGGGCCTTCGCGATCTTCAGGAGCTAGCGGAGGCTCAGCGCACCGCCTGCATCGTCTCGACGGCTTCGGTCGCGCGGGTGTTGAGCGGCTTGAAGCTGTCCTTCATCGCCGCCTGCAGCGTCTCGCCGGCCTTGTTCATCTCGGCCACATAGGCCTCCATCGCCGACTTGGCGTAGGTGGTCTGCAGCTCCATCGCCTCCTGGATGCTACGAACGGAGGAGAGCGCGCGCACGTGCTCGACCTGGCCTTCCATCGCCGACTTGGCGAAGGAGACGGCCTGGGCGCCCAGCGACTCGGCGCCGCGGGTGGCGGCGGTGGCGCTGGCGATGAGGGCTTCGAAGTTGCGCTTCGACTGGGCGTTCAGCTCGTTCAGCGCGCCGAGGGACTTGTCGGCGGCGTCCTTGAACGCCTTGTCGCCGACGACGGCGGCCTTGTCGAAGGTCGTCTTGGCGGCGTCGGCGGCCGCGCCGTAGGCTTGGCGGCCCGCGTCGACGGCGGCCTTGGCGTTGGTCTGGGCGGTCTCGGAGGCGGTGTTGATGACCTGTGCGGCGTCGTCCATGGCGTCCTCGCTGGTTTCTCGCGCGGGTGGTGGACCCTGCGCATCTGGCCGCTGATATAACGCTGATGCTGCACTGCGTCAACGGTCATGGTGCAGTGCACAATGACCATCGCGCGACAATCCGGCTCGTTCCGGCGGCATGTGCGACCGATCGGCCGCTCATGGTTTGTTTACCTTGGAGAAAGGCCCCGGGGTCTTTCATATTGCGGACGCGGCTTCGGCCGGCGCGTGAGTCTCGCGGTCGGCCGCCACCGTTTCGCCCGATCGGCCTGTTGAAGGACGGATGCCCATGACGACGACCGTCCGCCGCCTCATCACCCTGCTCGTAACGCTTGCGAGCGCGCTGGGGCTTGTCGCCGCGGCGTCCGGTCCGGCGGCGGCGCAGGGTCTGTTCGACCAGCCGAAGTACGCCTCCATCGTGGTCGACGCGAACACCGGCGAGGTGATGTACGCGCTGCGCGCCGACCAGCGGCGGTTCCCCGCCTCCATCACCAAGGTGATGACGCTCTACCTGACGTTCGAGGCGCTCGCGACCGGGCGGCTGACGATGGACGAGCGGGTGCCGTTCTCGGCCCACGCCGCCGCCCAGGCCCCCTCGAAGCTGGGCGTGCCGGTCGGAGATTCGATCTCGGTGCGCGAGGCGATCCTGGGGATCACCGTGAAGTCGGCCAACGACGCCGCCAGCGCCTTGGCCGAGAAGGTCGGCGGCACCGAGCAGCGTTTCGCCGAGCTGATGACGCTCCGCGCCCAGGAACTGGGCATGAAGGGCACGACCTACGTCAACGCCAACGGCCTGCCGGACGCGCGCCAGGTCTCGACCGCCCGCGACATCGCCGTGCTGGCCCGGGCGGTGATGCGCGACTACCCGCAGTACTACGGCTTCTTCAACGCGGGCTCGATGAGCTGGCAGGGGCACGAGGTCTACAACCGCCACAGCTTCCTGAAGACCATCCCGGGGGTCGACGGCCTGAAGACGGGCTACACCAACGCCGCCGGGCACAATCTCGTGGCGTCGGCCGTGCGCGACGGGCGGCGGCTGATCACGGTCGTGCTCGGCGGCACCTCCACGGCCACCCGCGACGAGAACGTCGAGAACCTGTTCGACGCCGGCTTCAGCGTGCTGCGCAAGCGCGCGCTGGGCGAGCGCGTCACCCTGGCCGCCCTGATGCACGAGCCGGACGACATGAGCGGCCCGATGGTGCGGCCGCCCTACGAGATGGGCGCAGGCGACCAGCAGCAGCTGAAGGTCGTCGTGGCCGACCCGCTGAAGCTCGGCTACGCCACACCCCCTCCCCGCCCCAGCCCGGTGAAGGCGAACCTGGTCGCCAAGGCCGACGACGAGCCCGTCTGTTCCAAGGTCAAGGTGCGCGGCCGCCACCACCGCCTGAAGACGGAGGTCCGCTGCGTCGCGCCCAAGGCGGGCCGCGTGCACACGGTGCTCGCCACGGCGCCTGAGGCGGCCGACTGCGCCGCCCTGCACGGTCGCAAGCTCCACGCTTGCCGGCGTGACGCGAAGGCCGATGCGGCGCAGGTGGCCAGGATCGCGCCCGAGGCGCCCGACTGCCGCAAGCTGAAGGGGCGCAAGCTGCACGCCTGCCGGCGCAAGTCCGACGCGCAGGAGGCGCAACTCGCCAAGGCCGACGCGCCGTGCGCCAAGCTGCACGGCCGGAAGCTGAAGGCCTGCCTGAGCAAGGCCGACGCCGACGCGGGTCAGGTCGCCAAGGCCACGCTGCGCGACTGCGGCAAGACGCGCCACCGCCACCATGCGAAGGCGTGTGACGCCGACGCGTCCGACGACGTCGCCTCCGCCAAGGACGCGGGCGGCGGCTACATGATCCAGGTCGGTGCCTTCCCCAGCCGCACGGCGGCCCGCAACAAGCTGACCAAGCTGGCCTCGCTCGCGGGCGGTTCGGCTAGGGTCGAAGGCGGCGGACGGGCCTTCCGGGCGCGCTTCTCCGGCTACTCCGCGTCCGCCGCCCGCGCCGCCTGCGGCAAGCTTTCCGCCCGCGGCGAGGCTTGCCTCGTGGTCGCCCCGGGCTGAGCCGCGGACGCCTTCCTCCGCAGGCCTCGGCAGGACGGGGCTCCGACTAGAGCCCCGGCGGCGGCTTCGATCCCTCCTCCATCGGAGGCCCCTCTCCCCGCGTCATCGTCGGCGGTCCGCCGCGCCCATGGTCTCCGCCGCCCTCGCCGTGTCCGTCCCGCAAACGCATCAGAGCGTCGAAGAGGCCCTGCTGCTCGGGGCTGAGCGACGCGTAGAAGCGGCGGGCGGCGTCCAGATGCGCGCGCATCTGCGCCTCGCGCTCGCTCAGCTTCGCCTGCATCCGGTCGAGCGCTTGGGTCGTGGTGAGCGGCGCGCCCTCCCCGCCGGCGCGCGCAGGGCCATGCTCCTCGTCCCGCGGCGTGCGCATGGAGGCGTCCATCGCCTGAAAGGCCGCCTGCTGGTCGGGTCTTAGCCGCAGGAGCAGGGCGATGTCGGCGGCGCGCTGACGATCGTGCGCTTGCCGGCGCGCGCCGCCGCGATC
>CAZZZR010000231.1:0-4231 GCA_964658605.1 uncultured Caulobacter sp.
CCTTCCTTCCTCTTGCCCATAGCCCAGTGTTCGACGCGCCGCAGGCAAGTCGAAATCTTCAAGGACGCCCTGCGTCCCGACCCCTCCGGTCGGCCGCCGCGCGCAGGGCGGGTCAAGGGCGGAGAGCCGAACGCGTCCCTTGACGCGGCCTGCGGGCGGTGGCGTTCAGCCGTCAGAACGAGGCGCATGACACTCGCCGCCGCCCCGGCGTGGTCGCCTGCCGCCGTGCTCGGTCGCGCCAAGGCACGCTCCGCTTCGCTGCGCTTTGCGGCCTTGACCCGTCCTGCGTGCGACGGCCGTTCATATGGCGTCGGGGCGCGGGGCGTCCCTCCGGGTCGAACACAGGGCTATGGGCTAGCAGGAAGAAGGAAGAAGAAGGAAGGACGCCGCGGGAGGGAAGCGACGCTCAGCGGACGCGGGCGAGCTTTGGCGGTCCTCAATTCACCAGGATCGTGCCCAGCAGCAGCCGCGCGCCGGGGCGGCCGACGACGGCGTCGGTCTTGCGCTGCAGGGCGGCGGCGATCTGGTCCGCGTCCGGGATCGTTCCCGGCGCGAGGCCCGCGGCGTAGGCGGCCAGGTACTGCACGTAGGCGTCGCGCAGGCGCGGGCCGAGAAGGTCCGCGCGCGCCTTGACCGCCGGATCGGGGCAGTCGATCCCCGCCTCCACCGACAGCACGCCCCGACGACCGTCGCTGCGGAACACGCTGGCGGTCAGCGCGGGGAACTGGGTGTAGGACAGGCCGCCGCCCTTCTTGCGCTCGGCGTGCTCGGCCTTCGCGGCCGCTGGCCCCGGGGCGGCGAGCGCAAGGGCCAGCAGCGGCGCCGCGATTGCCAGTGAATAGGAACGAGGCATGACGGCTGTCTCAGGCTGGAACGTCGCTCCCACGGTGGCGCGCCAGCCCTTTCCGCGCCGTTAGCACTGCAACCTGCCGCTTCTTCGCAAGTGCGAGATGATCGGCTAGGACAGCCCCGCGAGCCCGCCGAGGCGGCTCCGGGTGCAAGGACATAGCGCATGCGCGTCGCGATGATCGGTACGGGCTATGTGGGCCTGGTGTCTGGGGCGTGCTTCGCCGACTTCGGCCACGTGGTGACCTGCATCGACAAGGACGCCTCGAAGATCGAGCGCCTGCACGACAACGTCATGCCGATCTACGAGCCGGGCCTCGACCAGCTCGTCGCCGCCAACGTCAAGGCCGAGCGGCTCTACTTCGCCACCGAGGCCCGCGAGGCGGTGGCCAAGGCCGACGCGGTGTTCATTGCGGTCGGCACGCCCAGCCGCCGGGGGGACGGCTACGCCGACCTGTCCTACGTCTACGCCGCGGCCGAGGAGATCGCCGGCTACGTCGACGGCTTCACCGTCATCGTCACCAAGTCGACCGTGCCCGTGGGCACGGGCGACGAGATCGAGGCCATCATCAAGCGCGTGCGCCCCGACGCCGACGTGGCGGTGGTCTCCAACCCGGAGTTCCTGCGCGAAGGCGCGGCGATCGAGGACTTCAAGCGCCCCGACCGCGTGGTGGTGGGTACGGGCGACGAGCGGGCGCGGGAGGTGATGCGCGAGCTCTACCGCCCGCTGAACCTGAACGAGACGCCGATCGTCTTCACCGCGCGGCGCACCTCAGAGCTGATCAAATACGCCGCCAACGCCTTCCTGGCGCTGAAGATCACCTACATCAACGAGATGGCGGACCTGTGCGAGGCGGTGGGCGCCGACGTGCAGCAGGTCGCCCGCGGCATCGGGCTCGACGCACGCATCGGCTCCAAGTTCCTGCACGCGGGGCCGGGCTACGGCGGCTCCTGCTTCCCCAAGGACACGCTGGCGCTGGTGCGCACCGCCGCCGACGCGGGTTCTCCCTTGAAGCTGGTCGAGACCACCGTGGAGGTGAACGACGCCCGCAAGGCCAAGATGGCCGACAAGGTGGGCGCGGCGGTCGGCGGCGACCTGACGGGCAAGACGGTGGCCCTCCTGGGCCTGACCTTCAAGCCGAACACCGACGACATGCGCGACGCGCCCGCGCTCGCCATCGTGCCCGCCCTGCAGAAGGCCGGCGCCAAGGTGAAAGCGTTCGACCCCGAGGGCATGCACGAGGCGGAGAAGATGCTGACCGGCGTCGAGTTCGCCGCCGGCCCCTACGAGGCGCTGACCGGCGCCGACGTGGCGGTGATCGTGACCGAGTGGGACCAGTTCCGCGCGCTGGACCTCGACCGGGTGAAGCTCCTGATGACCGCGCCTGTGCTGGTCGACCTGCGCAACGTCTACAAGCCGGACGAGATGAAGCGGCGGGGGTTCGCGTATACCGGAATCGGGCGGGGCGCCGCGGCGTAGGCGGCGGACGCCCCCTTCGGCGCCTCTCGCTCGGCTGGCGCAAACGGGCAAAGTGGGAAAAACCAACGGAGCGAGCGGCGCCTAGCGAGCGCCGTCTCTCTCAAGCCCGCGCACGCCGCATCGTGATGTTGATCCGGCCGCCGCCCGGCACCAGGCGCGAGGATCCGGCGAGCACGCGGTCGACGCCGTGGAAGGCCGTCCGCGCCTCGCCGGCCAGCACGCACACGTCGCCCGACGCCAGCCGCATCGAGGTCGTGGGATCGCTGCGCCGCTGGCCGCCCAGCCGGAACACCGCGGTGTCGCCCAGGCTGATCGACAGCACCGGCGCCGCCATGGCGTTCTCGTCCCGGTCCTGGTGCAGCCCCATGCGGGCGGCGGCGCGGTAGCGGTTCACGAGCGCCGAATCGGGCGCGATGTCGCTTCCCGCATGCGCGCGCCACAGGTCGAGGAGCATCGGCGGCATGGCGGGCCACGGGCGGCCACCGACCGGATCGCGGTCGGCGTAGCGGTATCCTTCACGCGAGGCGGTCCAGCCCAGCGGCCCGAAGCTTGTCATCTCCACGCTCATCGTCCCGCCGTTGGGCGTCTCGTAGCGCCGCCAGGGCGCCTGCGCCGCGGCGGCCTCCACCGCCTCGATCAAGGCGGCCTGGACGGCGAGGTCGAGCGCGGCCGGGACAAGACGGAAGCCGGAGGCGGCGGCGAGGACGGGCGTCATTAAACTTCAGACAGGAAGGATGGGAGAGGGCCGACCCATATGGCGACGCCGTCGCCCCCGTCCTATGAGCGCGGAAACGACCACAGGACCTCCTTCATGCTCACTTCCGTGCGGACGCTTGGCGTCTCGGCTCTCGCGCTCGCCTTCGCCGCCCCTGCGCTGGCCCCCGCCGCGTTCGCCACGCCGTCCAGGAAGGCCGCCCACGCGCCGCCGTCCGCAGCAGCCAAGCCCTCCGCCGCGCAGGACCGCATCGTGCTGCCGACCGACGTCGCACCGCAGAGCTACGACATCGCCGTCACGCCCGACATCAAGGCCGCGACCTTCACGGGCCACGTCGACATCGCGCTTACGGTCATGACGCCCACGCGAGCGATCAAGCTGAACGCCGCCGAGCTGACCTTCTCCAAGGTCTCCCTCGCGGGCGTCGCCGGCGCGCCGCAGGTCGCCTTCAACGCCGAGGAGCAGACCGCGACCCTGACGTTCGCCGCTCCGGTCTCCGCGGGCGCGCACGTGCTGTCGATCGACTATGCGGGCCAGATCAACACCCACGCGGCGGGCCTGTTCAGCCTGGCCTACGACAGCCACGCCGGGCGCAAGCAGGCGCTCTTCACCCAGTTCGAAAACTCCGACGCCCGCCGCTTCGTGCCCAGCTGGGACGAGCCGAACAAGAAGGCGGTGTTCAGGCTGTCCGTCGTCGTGCCCACCGACCTGATGGCGGTTTCCAACATGCCCGAGACCTCCTCGGAGAAGCTGGCGGGCGGGCTGAAGCGGGTCACGTTCGCGGCGTCGCCCAAGATGAGCTCCTACCTGCTCTACTTCGGCCTGGGCGACTTCGAGCGCATCCACCAGGACGTCGACGGCACCGACGTCGGCGTGATCTTCAAGCGCGGCGACGCCGAGCAGGCGCGGTACGCGCTGGATGCTTCGGTCCACATCCTGCGGTACTACAACGACTATTTCGGTGTGAAATACCCGCTGCCGAAGCTCGACCACATCGCCGGCCCCGGCCAGAGCCAGTTCTTCGGGGCCATGGAGAACTGGGGCGCCATCTTCTACTTCGAGCGCGACCTCCTGATCGACCCCAAGACCTCGACCGAGGCCGACAAGCAGGGCGTCTACATCACCGTGGCGCACGAGATGGCGCACCAGTGGTTCGGCGACCTCGTCACCATGGACTGGTGGGACGACCT
>CAZZZR010000232.1:0-4160 GCA_964658605.1 uncultured Caulobacter sp.
CTCGGGGCTCTCGGTGCGGGCCTGCTCCAGGCCCTTCAGGTCGGCTTCGACGGCGGGCAGGGCGTCGCGGTCGGACGCGAGGTCGAACAGCGCCTGCGCGTAGCGCGCGCCCACGTCCGCGTTTCTGGAGTCGTCCGCCAAGTGCGCCAACCGTCGTTCGAGCGGGCTCCCGCGCCGCAATCGACCGCGACGAAGGCGGGACCGTGAGGGCGTCGGGATGCCGGAATGGAGTGCGCGAAACGCCCGGCGCTGAAGGCCGGTCCGCTCCGTCGCGGCGGCAGATAACACGCAGGGTGGGGGCCCGCAACCAAGGCGGCGTCCATCCTCGCGGCAGGCCTGGAAACGGGTGCGTGACGATCGGGGCGCCCGATCCGCAACCGGATGCGCCCACCCTGCGGAGACCGCGGCGACGTGCGGCGGCAGCCCCGTTTCGCCGCGGCGCGGGAGGGCGGAGGACGGGCCGCTAGAAGCCGAACAGACCGCAGAGCGACCAGATGCAGACGTGAGCGAGGCTGGAACTCACGACCACCACGGCCGCCAAAGCGGCGCCTAGGAAACCAAGCGAAGCCATCGTCTCATCCTCCTGAACCCAGACCTCCCCGGCGAGACATCTCTTTCATCGGATGTCCGCGCCGTAATATGAGAGCATGACTCCGATCGGGCGTGCAGACCAGCACGCCTGACGGTTATTCTTCACAATCGCGTGATCGGCGTATGGACAGCTTGACGCACCTGATCGTCGATCCATCCGCGTGGGCGGCGCTGGTGACGCTGATCGTTCTCGAGGTGGTGCTGGGGATCGACAACCTCATCTTCATCTCGATCCTGTCGAACAAGCTGCCCGAGCGTCACCGCGGCCGCACCCGCACCGTCGGGATCGCGCTGGCGCTGGTGATGCGGCTGCTGCTGCTGTCGATGATCGCCTTCATCGTCAGCCTGACAAGGCCGGTGTTCTCCGCGGTGGGCCACGCCTTCTCGTGGCGCGACCTGATCCTGATCGCGGGCGGCCTGTTCCTGATCTACAAGGCCTCGACGGAGGTGCACGAGAGCGTAGCGCCCGATCGCAGGCGCACGGGGGAGGAGCGGGCCGCCCGCGCCAAGCCCTCGCTGGGGATAGCCTCAGCCATCGTGCAGATCATCGCGCTCGACCTCGTGTTCTCGATCGACAGCATCCTGACGGCGGTGGGCATGACCGAGCACCTGCCGATCATGATGGCCGCGGTGGTGGTGGCCGTGCTGCTGATGATGGTCGCTTCCGGGCCCCTGTCGGCCTTCATCCACCACAACCCGTCGATCGTGATGCTGGCGCTCGCCTTCCTCCTGATGATCGGCATGACGCTGATCGCCGACGGCTTCGGCGTGCATGTGCCCAGGGGCTACATCTACGCGGCGATGGGCTTCTCAGGCGTGGTGGAGGCGCTGAACATGGCCGCGCGCCGCAAGACGACCGCCGAGCGCCCAGGGGCCGGCGAGATCGCGCCCCCCTCGGCGGATCAGGCGGCCAGCACGGCGTCCGCTGCGCGGGAAGGCGATGGAGCGGGCAAGGCTTCGAAGGCGGGGCGGGCGAAGGCGTAGCCCTGCTGAAGGTTGACGCCGAGATCCTGGAGGGCGCGGCTCTCGTCGAGCGTCTCGACCCCCTCGCCCAGGACCACGACGCCGATGTCGACGCAGACGCGTACGATGCCGCCCACGATGGCGCGCTTGACGCGATCGGTGTCGATCCCCCGCACCAGCTCCATGTCCAGCTTCACGATGTCCGGCTGGAATCGGGCGAGGAGGTTCAGGCCGGAGTAACCCGCGCCGAAATCGTCGATCGCCGTCAGGAACCCCATCTCCCGGTAGGTCGCCACGATGCGGCTGACGTGGGCGGGATCTAGTTCCTCGGTCTCGATGAACTCGAAGATGAGGCGGTCGGTCGGAAATCCGACGGCTCTGGCCGTTTCGAGCGTCAGGCGGATGCACGCGGCGGGCTCATACACCGCGTTGGGCAGGAAGTTGATCGACAGGCCCGTGCCCAGCGCAGGCATGTCCAGCCGCGCGGCCACGTCGATGGCCTTCACGCGGCAGGCCTGGTCGAAGGCGTAGCGGTTCTCCTCCGTCACCTGGCTCAGGACCGCCTGCGCCCCCTCGCCGCCGATCCCGCGCACCAGCGCCTCGTAGGCGAAGACGTCGCCCGTTCCGACGTCGACGATGGGCTGGAAGGCCATGCTGAAGGGCGTGGTGAAGCCGAGGCCGTTCTTGCAGCCGTCGCAGGATCTAGGGGTCATGGGAGCCAGCCGTTGGACGAGGCTCAGACCATGGCGCCCGCGCCTCAACAAAACGTGCCTGTCATTCGATAGGGCGTTGACGGCTCACAGGAAGCTGTACGGATCGACGTCGATCGTCAGCCGGACCGCGCCGGGGACCTTCACGCGCGCGCGCCAGGCGCCGAGGTAGGCCTGCACGTCCACGCCCCGCTCCGCCTGCACGAGGAAGCGCTTGCGCCGCCGTCCCCGCACCAGCGCCAGCGGCGCGTCGACGGGGCCGTAGACGGTGACGCCCTCGGCGTTGGGCGCGGCGGCGGCGCGAAGAGCTCCAGCGCGGCGCCGTCGGGGCTGGACAGGATCAGGGCCGCCAGCCGCCCGAACGGCGGCAGCCGCGCCTCCTCCCGCGCGTCGCGCTCGGCGGCCAGGAAGGCGTCCCGGTCGGCCGCCGCCAGCGCCTGCATCACCGCATGGTCCGGCGCATAGGTCTGGAGCATCGCGCGCCCCGGCTTCTGCGCTCGCCCGGCGCGGCCCGCGGCCTGCTGCAGGAGCTGGAAGGTGCGCTCGCCCGCGCGCAGGTCCCCGCCGCGCAGTGAGAGGTCCGCGTCCACGACGCCCACGAGCGTCAGGTTGGGGAAGTTGTGGCCCTTGGCCGCCGCCTGGGTGGCGACCAGGATGTCGATCTCGCCCCGCTCCATCGCCTCGACCAGGGCGCGGGCGCTGGCGGCGTCCGGCGTGGTGTCGGAGCTGAAGACCGTGATGCGGGCGTCGGGGAAGCGCTCCTTCGCCTCCTCCTCCAGCCGTTCCACGCCGGGACCGACGGAGACGAGGCTGTCCTTGGCCGTGCAATGCGGGCAGCGGTCGGGGCGGGGCATGGAGAAGCCGGTCAGGTGGCAGACCAGGCGGCCGGAGTAGCGGTGCTCCACCAGCCAGCTGTCGGTGTCGGGCGCGGTCATCCGCTCCCCGCAGGCGCGGCAGAAGACGAGCGGCGCATAGCCTCGGCGGTTCAGGAACAGGAGCGTCTGCTCCCCGGCCGCGTAGGTCTGCGCCATCGCCTCCACCAGCGGCGGGGAAAGCCAGCGGCCACGCTCGGGCGGGGTTTCGCGCAGGTCGACCAGCGACACCTGCGGCAGGCGCGCCGCGCCGTGGCGACGGTCGAGCCGCAGCCAGCGGTAGCGGCCGGTCTCGGCGTTCACCAGCGTCTCCAGGCTGGGCGTGGCCGAGGCGAGCACCGCGGTCGCGCCCTCGATCTTGGCCCGCGCCACGGCCAGGTCGCGGGCGTGGTAGACGAAGCCCTCCTCCTGCTTGAACGAGCCGTCGTGCTCCTCGTCCACCACCACGAGCCTCAGGTTGGCGAAGGGGAGGAACAGCGCGGAGCGGGCGCCCACCACGATGGAGCAACGGCCCGCCACCACCGCCTCCCACACGCGGCGACGAGCGGGGGGCGCGACGGCGGAGTGCCACTCCGCGGGGGCGGCGCCGAAACGCGCCTCGACCCGGGCGATCAGCGCCTGGGTCAGCGCGATCTCGGGCAGCAGGATCAGGACCTGGGCGGTGGGGTCGGCCTGGAGCAGCCGGGCGGCGGCTTCGAGGTAGACCTCGGTCTTGCCCGACCCCGTCACCCCGTCCAGGAGCGCCGCCTGGAAGCCCCCCTCGCGCGTCAGCCCGTCGATCACCCCGGCGGCCGCCGCCTGGGCGGGCGACAGCGCCGGCCCGGAGAGGGAGGCGTCGGGCGGGGCGAAGCCGGCCTCCGCCGCACGCTCCTCGACCGCGAGCACGCCCTCCTCCAGCAGCGCCTTCACCACAGCAGAGGAGACGCCCGCGCGGCGCGCCAGCTCTGCGGCCGATCCGCTCTCGGCGGCGGCGGCGGCCAGCACGCGGGCGCGGGCAGGGGTCGGGCGGGCGGGCGCGACGGCA
>CAZZZR010000233.1:0-4121 GCA_964658605.1 uncultured Caulobacter sp.
AGCGCATCCGTCCAGTCCAGCGGGGCGCGGTAGTGCGCGCTGAGGAGCGCCCAGCGGATCACCTCGCCCGGCCAGCGGTCCAGCAAGCCGTGCACCGTCTGCACGTTGCCGAGCGACTTCGACATCTTCTCGGCGTCCATGGTCAGGAAGCCGTTGTGCATCCAGTGGCGGGCGTAGGCCTGCGGGTCGGTCGCGCCTATCGCGCAGCAGCCCTGCGCGATCTCGTTGGTGTGGTGGGGGAAGATCAGGTCGTGGCCGCCGCCGTGGATGTCCACCGGCAGCCCCAGCACCTCCTCGATCATCGCCGAGCACTCGATGTGCCAGCCCGGGCGGCCCCGGCCCCACGGGCTCTCCCATCCCGGCTCGCCGGGCGCGGCGGGCTTCCACAGCACGAAGTCGGCCGGGTCGCGCTTCAGCGCCGAGATCTCCACCCGCGCGCCCGCCAGCATGTCGTCCAGCGCGCGGTTCGACAGCGCGCCGTAGGCCTCGAACGCGCGCACGTGGAACAGCACCTCGCCCCCCGCCACATAGGCGGCGCCCCGTTCGATTAGCCGGCCGATCTGGTCGACCATCGCCGGGATGTGCGCGGTGGCGTGCGGCGCGACGTCGGGCGGCAGCGCGTTCAGCGCCGCCATGTCGTCGCGATAGGCGCGCTCGAACTCGCCCGTGACTTCCGAGATGTCCACGCCCCGCGCCATGGCCTGGGCGTTGATGCGGTCGTCGACGTCGGTGACGTTGCGGGCGTAGCGCACCGCGTCCTCGCCGTAGAGGCGGCGCAGCAGGCGGTAGAGCACGTCGAACACCACCACCGGCCGGGCGTTGCCGATGTGGGCGTAGCTGTAGACGGTCGGCCCGCACACGTAGAGCGTCACGGGGTTCTCAGGCGAGGGCTTCCCGCGCGGGACGAACTCGACCTTCTTCCGCTGCAGGGTGTCGTAGAGCTTGAGGGTCATCGCGCCCGCTTCTAGCGGCGGCGCGTCAGTCCCGCACGTATTTCCGCTCGCCCGTCTTGGGGTCGGTCCAGACCGTGACGGGCGCGCCGGTGGCGTCGTCGAAGAAGCGCTCGGCCGTGGGCTGGAAGCGGCCGTCGTGCGCGGGGGCCGCCTCCAGCCGCTTGTAGAACACCCGCTCGCACAGGGTGCCGATGAGCAGCAGGACGCCGAAGACCACGAGCTGGAAGGCGGGGATGCCGAACGCCAGGAGCGCCAGCCCGCCCAGCGTCATCGCCGCCGCCAGCGCCAGGACGAGGTTACGGAGCATCGTGGCGGCGCCCGAAGGTCGGCGGCACGGCGGAGCTTGCCGTACTGTGCGCGGAGGCCGACGCGGCGCTGCGCGCGGTCGGGTCCAGCACGCGGTCGACCGCCGGCTCGGCACCGTCTCGATAATGGACCGTGTTCGCGGGCTCCAGCTTCACCGCCGTGCCGTAGGCGACCACTTCGGTCATCGTCTCGCCCAGCTCGGAGCTGTCGAAGCGCATCATGATCACCGCGTCGGCGCCCATCAGGCTGGCGTTGGAGACCAGCCGGTCGATGGCGTGGCGGCGCGCCTCCTCCAGCATCTGGGTGTACTCGTGGATCTCGCCGCCCACGAGCGAGCGCAGGCCCGCGACGATGTTGCCGCCGAGGCCGCGGCTGCGCACCACCACGCCGAACGCCTGGCCGAGCGTCCGGCTGATCCGCTCGCCCGCCACCTCGTTGGTCGTCACCACCAGCATCGCGCCCGCCCTTCCCGTCAGGCGGCGAGGAGGCCACGGCTCCGCTTGGCTGTCCAATGACAAGCGCGACATCCGGGCGTATGGCCGCGCCATGACCGCCCCCGCCATCCCCCCGCCCGGCGACAAGGCCGCCCTGGAGCAGGGAGGCGCGCTCACGCCCCGCTTCGACGCGAACGGCCTCGTCGCCGCGGTCGCCACCCATGCGGACACGGGCGAGGTGCTGATGCTGGCCTGGATGGACGCGGAGGCGCTGGCGCTGACGCTCGAGACCCGCGTCGCCCACTACTTCAGCCGCTCCCGCCGGGCGCTGTGGAAGAAGGGCGAGACCTCAGGCCAGCTGCAGGCGGTGATCGAGATGCGGGTGGATTGCGACCAGGACGCTGTGTGGCTGAAGGTGCGGCCGGGCGGCGACGGCGGCGCCTGCCACACCGGCGCACGCAGCTGCTTCTACCGCGTGGTGCAGGCCGACGGCTCGCTTACCCGGACTTAATCCTGCGCCTGTAGCTTGCGCCCCTGGGTTGAGGGGACGGGGACATGAAGACGAATATGCGCGCGGCCGGGGTCGCCGCCTGCTGCCTGTCGCTGGGCGCCTGCGCCACGGTGGTGCGCGGACCGAAGACGGCGTGGGAAGTGCGCACCTCGCCCTCGGGCGCCGAGGTCCACACGACGAACGGGCTGGCCTGCGCCTCGACGCCGTGCCTGCTGCGCGTCTCGCGCAAGGCGACGTTCACGGCGACCGTCAGCAAGGCCGGCTACAAGCCGGTGGACGTGCAGGTCACGCACGACATCTCGACCGCAGGTGGGGTCGCCTTGGCGGGCAACGTGCTGATCGGCGGCCTCATCGGGGTGGGAGTCGACCTCGTGACGGGCGCCGGCAACGACCTCACGCCCAACAACCTCACCCTGACCCTGGAGCAGAGCGGGATGAAGGCCTGGCGGGAGGACGCCGGCCTCTACGCCGTGCCGACCGCCAGCCTCTACACAGCCGGCCCGACCGCCTCCGCCGGGTGGGACGACGCCCAGGCCGCCTATCCCGTATCGACGGCGGGGCAGGGCCGCGTGGTCGATCTGCGCATCCTGCCCGGCGGGCGGGCGCAGGAGGAACGCGCCGCCTTCTAGGGGTCCCTCGAGCGCGAGGCGATCGGGCGGCGGGCTTGCGCCCGACGCCCGTCCTCGCCGAAGACCGCGACGTGCCCACGCCGCCTCCCCCGCCCGACCCCAGCGTCGCCGAGGTGGTGGTGCGCGCGGCGCGCCTGCCCGACCCGCCGGGCGACGCCGCCTTCTCCGTGGTCACGATCGGCGCAGACCAGCTGCAGGATCGCCGCGAGGTCGACGACGCGCTCAAGACCGCCGCCGGCTTCTCGCTCTACCGCCGCACCTCCACGCTCGGCGCCAACCCGACGACGCAGGGCGCCTCGCTGCGGGCGATCGCGGGCTCGGGCGCCAGCCGCGCGCTGGTGACGCTGGACGGCGTGCCGCAGAACGATCCCTTCGGCGGCTGGGTGATCTGGACGGCGCTGCCGCCCGACACGATCGGGGGCGCGCGGCTGGTGCGGGGCGCCGGCGCCGGGCCCTACGGCGCGGGCGCGCTTACCGGCGTAGTGCAGCTCGACAGCGCCGCCGCCCTGCGCGGCTTCACGCTCGGCGCCTCGGCGGGAGACCTCGAATACCGGCAAGGCTCCGGCGCGGTCGGCGGAGAGGTCCGCGGGACGCGGGTATTGGTTGGCGCCTCCGGCCAGGAGAGCGGCGGCTGGACCCCCGTGCGCGACGGGCGCGGGGCCGCCGACCGACCGCTCGACCTGCACGCCTGGAGCGCCTCCGGCCGGGCGGAACGCGACGTCGGCCGCGCGGTGGTCGCCGTGCGGATCGCCGCCTACGAGGAGGACCGGGGCGCGGGCCAGGTCGGCGCTTCGTCCCGCGCCTCGGGCGTGCAGGGCTCGATCACCGCCGCCGCCCAGCCGACCCAGGCGGCGCTGGGTTGGCGGCTCCAGGCCTGGGGATCGGGCTCGGACCTCTACAACAGCTCCGCCTCGCTGAGCCTGGACCGCAACACCTCGAACCCCGCCAACACCCAGTACGCCACGCCCGCGATCGGCTGGGGGCTGAACGCGGCGCTGCGCAAGCTCTCCGGTCCGCTGAGCCTGGAGCTGGGGGCCGACGTGCGCGGCGCCGCCGGCGAGAGCCGCGAGCTATACAGCTATAGCGCCGGCGGCTTCACCCGCACGCGCAAGGCGGGGGGCGAGACGCTGGTGGCGGGCGTGTACGGCGAGGCGACCACGACCGCAGGTCCCTGGCTCCTCACCGCCAACGTGCGCGCCGACGCGTGGGCGAACTCCGGCGCCGAGCGGGTGGAGCGCACGATCGCCACCGGCGCGCTCCTGCTCGACGAGCGGCCGAAGGACCGGGA
>CAZZZR010000234.1:0-4047 GCA_964658605.1 uncultured Caulobacter sp.
GCGGCGAAGCGGCGGGCGACGCCGGGCAGGTCGAGCGCGGCGTAGCGGTGGATCACCCCCGGCGGCAGGCGCTTGGCCAAGAGTTCGGCGGAGGTGACCGTGCCGGAGGTGACGAGCACGCCCAGCGCCGGGTCGGCGGCGCGCAGGGCGTCGATCAGCGGCAGCAGCGACAGGCTCTCGCCGACGCTCGCGGCGTGCAGCCAGGCGAGGCGGCCGGGGGGGCGACCCGCGTCGTCGCGGGCGCGGCGTTCAGGGAGGCGTGCGCGTTCCTCCTTGCCGCGCCTCGCCCGGCGATCCAGCCACAGCGGCGCCAACGGTTCGGCGAGCGTCGTCAGCGCGCGGTAGGCGGCGAGCGCCACGCTCACGCGGCCAGCGCCTCGGCGCGGTCGGTGACGGCGGCCAGCGCGGCGCGCCAGTCGGTGCGCAGGCGCTCCAGCGCGGCGGCGTCGGCGTTGCGGGGGGCGTGGAAGGGGCCGTCCCACACGATCGCGCCGCGGCCGAAGGGGAGGGGCACGGCGTGGGCGTCCCAACTCCGCATACGAAGGCACGGGCGGCAGGCGAGGCCGACCAGCAGCACCGGCGCGCCGCTCGCCTTCGCCAGCAGCGGCGGCCCGTCGGTCATCGAGCCGGGGGGGCCGCGCGGTCCGTCGGGCGTGATCGCGACGCCGCCGCCCGACTTCAGCCAGCGCAGGGTCTCGCGGAAGGCGCTCGCGCCCCCCTTGGCGGAGGCCTTGCCCGCGCCGCCGCGGATAGCGGGAAAGCCCAGCGCGTCCATGGCGCGGGCCACGAACGCGCCGTCTGCGGAAAGCGAGATCATCGCCCGCGGCTCCTGCGCCCGGTCGAGCGGCCAGCAGGCAGGGGAGAGCGCGATGCGCCCGTGCTGGAAGCAGACGATCACCGGGCCGCGCGCGTCCCACACCGCCTCGGCGCGCTCCCGGCCCTCGTGGCGCCAGTGCAGGGTGCGCAGGGTGGCGCGAAGATAGGCGGCGAGCAGCCAGGCGAGCGCGGCCTGCAGCCAGGGGATGCGCAACGGCCTCAGCGCGCATCCTCCAGCACGTCCAGGTTCTGGGCTCTGGCCAGCCGCGCGTAGAGGCCGCCTTCCGCGATCAGCGAGCGGTGATCTCCGGTCTCCACGATCCGGCCACGGTCGATCACGTGGATGAGATTGGCGCCCCGCACCGTGGACAGACGATGCGCGATCATCAGGGTGGTCCGCCCGGCCATCAGCCGCTCCAGCGCGGCCTGCACCTGCGCCTCGCTTTCGGTGTCCAGCGCGCTGGTGGCCTCGTCGAGCAGGAGGATCGGCGCGTCCTTCAGGAAGGCGCGGGCGATAGCGATGCGCTGGCGTTGGCCGCCCGAGAGGCGGGTTCCGGCCTCCCCGACCGGGGTGGCGTAGCCTTGGGGGAGCGCGGTGACGAAGTCGTGGGCGGCGGCGGCGCGGGCGGCGGCCTCGACCTCGGCCTCGGAGGCCTCGGGCCGGGCGTAGGCGATGTTGGCGCGCACCGTGTCGTCGAACAGGAACGGCTCCTGCGTCACCAGGGCGATGGCGTCGCGCAGGGAGGCGGAGGAGACCGCGCGCACGTCCTGACCATCGATCGTCACCGCCCCGCCCGTGACGTCGTAGAAGCGCGGGATCAGGCTCAGGATGGTGGACTTGCCGCCCCCGGAGGGGCCGACCAGCGCCACCGTCTCGCCGCGGCGCACCTGGAGCGACACCCCGGTGAGCGCCGGCACGCCGGGGGCGTAGGCGAAATCGACCGCCTCGAAGGCGATGGTGGCGCGGTCAAGGCGGAGCGCAGGAGCGCCCGGCGCGTCGCGCACCTCGGGCTCCACGTCCAGCGCGGCGAACAGGCGGCGGGCGGCGGCCGTGCCCTCGGAGAACACCGCCTGCAGGTTGGCCACCTGCCGCAGCGACTGTGAGGCCATGGCCAGGAGCACCAGGAAGGCGGTGAGCTGGCCGAGCGTTAGTTGGTCGTGGGTGGCGCGCACGCCAGCGTAGAAGATCACCACCGCGGTCACCATCACGCTTAGCGTCTCGGTGACGGCGGGGGCCATGGCGCGGGCGTTGGCGCCCTTGATGACGTGGCGTTCGCGGCGGGCGACCACCTCGGCGACGCGGGCCTCCTCGAACGCCTCGCGGTTGTCGATCTTGACCAGCTTGACCCCGTCCAGGCTCTCCATCACCGCGGTGGAGAGCGCCCCGGTCTCGTCCATCGCGCCCTTGGCCGCCTTGCGTGTGCGCTTGGAGAAGCGGCGCATCACCGCGCTGGCGAGCGGGCCGGCCACCAGCACGAACAGGGTCAGGAACGGGTCCTGGAACGCCATGGCGACGACGGCGAACACCACCGTCAGCCCCTCGCGCGTGTAGTTCACGATCCCCTGTGTCGCCGCCTCGCGGATCAGGGTGGCGTCGTAGAGCACCGAGGAGAGGTAGGCGCCCGAATGCGCGCTCCGCAGCCGGGCGAGGTCGGCGCGCACGAGGCTTCCGAACAGCCGCACCTGCATCCGTCCGACCATGCCGTGGCCCAGCCGGTTGACGATCTGCGACTGGCCCACCTGCGCCAGCCCGCGCAGAACGCCCAGCACCACGATCAGGCCCGTGATCAGCAGCAGCGAGTCGACGCGCTTCTGGATGAAGACGCGCTTGACCACCGGGTTCAGCATCCAGCCGAGCGCGGCGGTGAGGGCGGCGACAGTGGCGGCGCAGGCGAGGGCGCCCAGCAGCGAGCGCCAGCGCGGCTTCAGATACTCGGCGAACAGGCGCTTGGCGACGGCGCGCCCGGAGGGCTCGTCCACGCCCGCTGCGGGGGGGCTCATGGGCGGGGGTTGAGCTTGGCGGTGCGCTTAGTCAAGGCGCTCAGTCCCGGTGGTAGGGCGAGCCGGCCAGGATGGTGACGGCGCGGTACACCTGCTCGGCCAGCATGGCGCGGGCCAGGGCGTGCGGCCAGGTCTGCGGCCCGAAAGCGAGCGTCTCGCGCGCCTCGCTCACGAATGCGGGGTCCAGCCCGTCCGCGCCGCCGATCACAAAGGCCAGCCGGCGCTCGCCGGCGTCGCGCCAGGCGGCGACCTTGTCGGCGAAGGCGCGGGACGGCCAGGCGCGGCCCCGCTCGTCGCAGGCGACCACCAGGGCGCCGTCGCCCAGGGCCGCGCGAATCGCGTGGGCCTCCGAGGGCTTGCCGGGCTTGCGCGCCTCGACCTCGACCACCTCGACCGGCCCCAGGCCCAGCGCCCGGCCGGAGGCGGCGGCGCGGGCGGCGTAGTCGAGGGCGAGCACGGCCTCGGGCGCGCGGCCGAGCTTGCCGACCGCGACGATCAGGACGCGCAAATCAGGCGGAGGCCGTGCGGTGCGGGCTGTCCACCGACCAGATCTTTTCGATCTGGTAGAAGCTGCGCACCTCGGGCCTGAAGAGGTGGACGATCACGTCGCCCGCGTCGATCAGCACCCAGTCGGCGTGAGGCAGGCCCTCGGTGGGGGCGCGGCCGAGGCCGGCGTCCTTGAGCGCGCGCTGCAGGTGCTCGGCGATGGCGGCGACGTGACGCTGCGAGCGTCCGGAGGCGACCACCACCGCGTCGGCGATCGGGCTCTTGCCCTGCAGGTCGATGACCACGACGTCCTCGGCCTTGTCGTCGTCCAGCTTCTTCAGGATCAGCGCCTGCAGGTCGGCGGACGCGATGTCGCCGCCCGCGTAGGGAGCGTGGCCGTCGCCGTCCTGCGAGGCCTTGGGATCGTCCAGCGTCTCCAGCTCCGCCGCGTCGATGGCGTCGACCGCGGGAGCGCCGTCGCGCGCCACCTCCGTCTCCGGATCGGCGTAGGGGGCGTCTGCGGTGGAGGTCAGGGCTTGGGCTTCCGGCAAAGAGGGCTGTGGAAGCTAGAGATCGTAGCACGAAGCGGGGGCCGCAACCACGACCTCTTCATCCTCCCTATCGCGGAGCGATGGGGAGGTGGCCCGGAGGGCCGGAGGGGCCGCTCGGCGCAGCCGAGCGGAACACCGCCCACGGCCTCGTCTTCCGCGCTAACGCGCGGCCCCCTCCCGGCTTCGGCGTACT
>CAZZZR010000235.1:0-4034 GCA_964658605.1 uncultured Caulobacter sp.
CTCGACGTAGAGCGGCATGGTCACGTCGTGGCGCATCAGCTCGAAGCGCTTGGAGCCGAGGAGGCCCTCCACGTTGCGGCGGCGCCCCGTGTAGAAGTTGTCGACGCAGAGCACCTCGTGCCCCGCCTCCACCAGCCGCTCGCACAGGTGCGAGCCCAAGAAGCCGGCGCCTCCCGTCACCATGATCCGTGAAGCGTCGATCATACCGTCCTCTGGGCCGCCTCTCCCTCGCGCGTCGGGAGCTGGCCGGACGCATAGGTGAAAACGGCCGCCGCCGCACCCGTGAAGGCATTTGCAACCATCTGTCGCCAAGTTGCGGACCTCTCCGCAGCCGGGTGCTCATGTCCTCCATCTCGCGACGCTTTCTGGTCGCCATCGGCGTGGCCTCGGTATCCATCACGCTGGCGACTGCGGTGGCGACGCTTGCGGTGGCGCAGGCCGACCTGGGGCGCCGCCAGAAGGAGCGCATGGCGGAGTACGTCTCCGAGCGGGTCGGCAACCTGTCGCGGCGCTTCTCCGCCCTCAGCAGCGTCCATCGCGGCGCGGTGGACGCCCTGCGCCTGCGGCTCGCCAGGACCCCGGCGGCGGACCTCGACCGCCTCTACGAGGCGCACTTCCGACCCGCCGCGGACGGCACCAGACGCAGCGCGCCCGAAGACTTCGACGGCCGTCTCGGCCCCGACGGCGACTATGTGCACGGCATGGGCGCCTTCATCTCGCCCCGCCCGTCCGACGCCCTGGAGCGGGCCGCGCTGGCGTCGGCCTTCGACATCGTGGCCCGGTTCGGCGAGGGGGTGCACTCCGGCTACGACAACTTCTACTTCGCGACCCCGACGGACAAGCTCGTCATGTTCGGCCCCGACCGACCCGACCGGCTGATGTACTACCGCAAGACGGCGCCCGCGGACCTCGACTTCAGCCACGAGGAGATGATGACGATCGTCTCCCCGCCGGCCGACCCGGCCGGACGCACCCGCTGCACCTCGCTGCAGCGCTACCTGCAAGACTCCGACAAGAGCCAGCGCATGGCGACCGCCTGCCTCACCCCGGTCTATCTCCAGGGTCGCTACGTAGGCGTCTTCGGGTCGTCGCTGGAGCTGGCGGACTTCCTCACCTCGGCCGTCCGCCAGGGATCGGCGGGCTCGACCAGCCTGCTCGTGCGCCGCGAGGGCGACCTCCTCGCCTATCCAGGCCTCGCCCGCGGCCACACGCCGACCGCGGACGCCGTGGCCGGGTTCGAGAAGGACTTCGCGCTGAAGGCGCTGATGCGGAAGGTCGAGGCGACCGGCAGGCCGACGGGCCTCCTGACCAGCCCTGACGGTCGCCACCTCGTCGCCTTCGGCCGCATCGACGGGCCCGACTGGTATATCCTCGTCACCTATCCCGTGGCCGCGCTCCAGGCGGCGGCCCTGCGCGAGGCGGGGTGGATCCTCGTCATCGGGCTTGCGGCGGCGGCGATCCAGGCGGCCCTGATCCTCTGGCTCGCCCGGCGCTACATCGTGACCCCGCTCCGGGTGCTCGCCGCCAGCTGCCTGCCCGAGGCGCCGGTGGGGCCGCAGTCGCGCGTCCTCGAGGCGCGGGGCGACGAGATCGGCGTGCTGGCGCGGGCGCTTTCGGCCGAACGCGACGCCTCCAACCTCGTCCAGACCTCCCTTGAGGAGCGCGTGTCGGCGCGCACGGCGGAGCTGGAGCGCGCCAACCAGGAGAAGTCGCGCTTCCTGGCCAACATGAGCCACGAACTGCGCACGCCCCTGAACGGCGTCATCGCCGTCTCCGAGAAGCTGCTCGAACGGCAGAAGGCAGGCGAGGATCGCGAATTGGCGGAGCTGATCGTGGGATCGGGACGGCTTCTGGAGCGCGTGCTCAGCGACATCCTCGACTTCTCGCGCCTGGATTCGGGGGACGTTGCCCTGGTTGAGGAGTCGCTCAGTCTGGGGGCCCTGGTGGAGCGGGTGGTGCGGCTGCACCAGGCGGTCGCGCACGCCAAGTCCCTGGAGCTGACCTGGTCGGTCGCGCCCGAGTGCGGGGGACGCTGGCGGGGCGACGGGGTGCGGATCGCCCAGGTGCTGTCCAACCTCGTCAGCAACGCGGTGAAGTTCACGGAGGCGGGCTGGGTCGACATCCGGGTGGAGGACGCGGGGGGCGCGGGCGTGCGCTTCACCGTCTCCGACACCGGCGTAGGCTTCGGTCCGGACGTCGAGGCGGCTTTGCTCCCGCGCTTCGAGGAGGCCGACGCCGCGACGCGCGCGCGGAGCGGCGGCGGGGGTCTGGGCCTGGCCATCTGCCGCACGCTCGTGGGCGCCATGGGCGGGCAGATCGCCTGCCGCTCGCAGCCAGGCCTCGGTTCCGCCTTCAGCTTCACCCTGCCCCTCCAATCCAGCCTGGCGGCCACGGACGCGGACGGGGCGGCGGGGTCCGAGCCACGGTCAGAAGCAAAGGCGTCGCCGCTGCAGGGCGCGCGCGTGCTCCTGGCGGAGGACCATCCGACCAACCAGAAGGTCGTGTCCCTGATCCTGGAGGCGGCCGGGGCCGTCCTGACGGTGGTGGACGACGGCCGCGCCGCGCTGGAGCAGCTGGGGGCGGGGACGTTCGACGTCGTCCTGATGGACGTGCAGATGCCCCGCATGGACGGGCTGACGGCCGTGCGCCGCATCCGCGAGCGCGAGCGCGAGACGGGCGCCCCCCGCCTGCCGATCGCAATGCTGACCGCCAACGCCCTGAACGAACATGCAGCCGAGAGCCTGGCGGCGGGGGCCGACCGCCACATCGCCAAGCCCATCCGCACCGAGGAGCTGATCGAGACGGTCGGGGCGCTGCTCGCCGGCCGCAGCGCCAGGGCGCGCCGCGCCGCCTGACGCCGTTGGGTTCAGGCCTGGGGCGGTTCAGGCGTCTCCGGACGCGTTCAGGCGCTCTCGCAGCTCCTTGCCGCTCTTGAAGAAGGGCGCCCAGCGCGCCCGCACAGAGACCTGGCCGCCCGTGCGGGGGTTGCGTCCCTCGCGCGCCGGCCGCGGCCGGACTGAGAAGGCGCCGAAACCCCGCAGCTCCACGCGGCCCCCCTGTTCAAGCGATCCGACGATGCTGTCGAGCACGGTGGAGACGACGCGCTCGACGTCGGTCTTGCTCAGGTGCGGGTTCTCGGCGGCGAGCCGAGCGACGAGCTGGGACTTGATCATGCGGCGTTCAGGATAAGCTTGACCGTCACCATGTCGAACGTGCTCGGCGGCGGCAAGCTCAACCCAACAAAAGAAAGGCCCCCGCGCGGACACGCCGCACGGGGGCCTCGTCAGATGAGGTCAGCGCCTCTCGCGAGGCGCGAACTTGGGCGGGATCAGCTGCCCTTGGCCTTCTCACGCAACGCGGCGCCCAGGATGTCGCCCAGGACGGAGCCGGAGTCGGCGTTGCCGAACTTCTCCATCGCCTCCTTGTCCTCGGCCAGCTGCAGCGCCTTTACCGACAGCGACACGCGGCGGGCCGCCTTGTCGATGTTGGTGATCTGCGCGTCGATGCGGTCGCCGACGCCGAACCTTTCCGGGTTCTGCTCCTGGCGGTCGCGCGACAGGTCGGACTTGCGGATGAAGGCCTGCATCGGCTGGTCGTCCTCGCCGAACTTCACTTCCAGGCCGCCCGAGGTGACCTCGACGACGGTGGCGGTGACGGTCTGGCCCTTGCGGTAGACGTCGCCCTCCATCGGGTCGCCGCCCAGCTGCTTGATGCCGAGCGAGATGCGCTCCTTCTCGGCGTCGACGTCCAGCACCCGCGCCTTGACGATGTCGCCGCGCGTGTACTTGGCGATCGCCTCTTCGCCCGAGGCGTTCCAGTCCAGGTCCGAGAGGTGGACCATGCCGTCGATGTCGTTCTCCAGGCCGATGAACAGGCCGAACTCGGTGGCGTTCTTGACCTCGCCCTCCACCTCGGACCCGATCGGGTGCTTCTTGAGGAAGTCGTCCCAGGGGTTCTCCTGGGCCTGCTTGAGGCCGAGCGAGATGCGGCGCTTGGCGGCGTCCACGTCCAGCACGATGACGTCCACTTCCTGG
>CAZZZR010000236.1:0-3986 GCA_964658605.1 uncultured Caulobacter sp.
GGCCGCCTGCGCGCACAAGCCGCCGCCGCCCGCCGACACCGGCATGGCCGGACCGCCGCCGCCCCCGCCGCCCCCCACCTCGGGCATGGCGTCGGACGACAGCGCGCGGCCGCCGCCCGCGGGCATGCAGGAGGAGTTCGCCTCCCGCGCCGGGGGCGACCGCGTCTACTTCGAGTACGACCAGTCCACCATCAAGCCCGAAGCCGCCGCCGTCCTCGACGGCCAGGCCGGCTGGCTGCGCGCCCACCCGGGCGTCAACGCCCGCATCGAAGGCGCCGCCGACGAGCGCGGCACCCGCGAGTACAACCTGGCGCTGGGCGAGCGCCGCGCCGACGCCACCCGCGACTACCTCGTGGGCAAGGGCGTCTCCTCCGCGCGCCTGACCACGGTCAGCTACGGCAAGGAGCGTCCGATCGACACTTCCGGCACCGAAGAGGGCATGGCCAAGAACCGCAACGCCCACACCCAGCTCGTGGGTCGCTAGAGCCCCAAGCCGTACGCGGCTCCCCCATGCGGCGCATGGGGGAGATCGCGATGATGCTAGACTGACGCGACTCACCTACGGACCGCCCATGACCGCCCGCCGCTCCCTCAAGGCCGCCCTCCTGATCGGCGCCGCCCTCCTGATCGCCACCCCTGCAGGCGCGCAGCAGGACGATCGGCGCGTGCAGCGGCTGGAGCAGCAGGTGAAGGAGTTGCGCGCGATCGTCTTCCAGGGCCGCGACACCGGACAGCCCGTGGTGGTCAAGCCCGCGGGCCCCGACCCCGACGTCGTCGCCATGGGCCAGAAGGTCGACGAGCAGAACGAGCGCATCCGCTCCCTGACCGGCCAGATCGAGACGCTTCAGCACGACCTCGACGAGAGCCGCCGCACCACCGAACAGCTCAAGGCCGACGCCGACGCGCGCGGCCACGCCGTCGACGACCGGCTCGCCCGGCTGGAGGCGCAGAACGCCACCGGCGGCGTCCTCGCTCCCACGGCCGCCGCCGCGCCCGATCCGACCGCCGTCACGCCCGCCAACCCCCGCGCCGCGCGCAGCGCCGCCCTGACGGCGAACGCCTACGCGGGCGATGCCTCGCAGTTCGGCGGAGGCGCCTCCGCCGGCGCAGCTCCCGCCGCGGGCGACGCCTTCCAAGCCAGCTACAAGAAGCTGACCGACGCCGACTATCCGGGCGCCCAAGCCGGCTTCGAGAGCTGGCTCGCCGCCAACCCGTCCAGCCCCCGCGCCGGCGAGGCGCGCTACTACGTCGGCCAGTCGCTCTACATGCGCGAGAACTACGCCGACGCGGCCCGCGCCTACGCCCAGGCGCTGCGCGGCTGGCCCAAGGCCAAGTGGGCGCCGGAAGCGACCGTGAAGCTCGCACAGTCGCTGGCCCAGGTGAACGACAGCGGACACGCCTGCGCGGCCCTGGCCGAGTTCGACCGCCGCTACGGCAAGGACGCGCTCCCGGCCACCAAGGCCCGCGCCAAGACCACCCGCGCCGCCGCCAAGTGCGGCGCCTGACCCAAACCGCCGACGACGCCTTCGGCGTCGCAGCCGTCCTCGACGCCCGGCTCGACGCCGGCTCATCCGAGCCGGTCGCGATCGCCCTCTCGGGCGGGGGCGACAGCCTCGCGCTGCTGCACCTCGCCGCCGCCTGGACCTCACGCGTGGGCCGCCCGTTGCTCGCCCTGACCGTCGATCATCGCCTGCACCCCGACAGCGCCGCCTGGACCGTGAGGGCGGGCCGGATGGCGCAGGCGGCGGGAGCGAGGTGGCGCCCCCTCGTGTGGGACGGCGCCAAGCCTTCCAGCGGCCTTCCCGCAGCGGCCCGCCACGCGCGGCATCGCTTGCTGGCGGAGGCCGCGCGAGAGGGGGGCTCGCGCGTGATCCTGATGGCGCACACGGCCGACGACGCGGCCGAGAACGCGGCGATGCGCGAAGCCGAGGTTCCCGGCATGGGACGGCTGCGGGCATGGGCGCCGTCGCCCGTGTGGCCGCAGGGCCGCGGGGTCGCCCTGTTCCGCCCCCTCCTACACGCTCGCCGGGCGGAGCTGCGCGGATGGCTCACGCTGCGAGGCTTGGCGTGGATCGACGACCCCGCGAACGCGGACCTGTCGCATCCGCGCATCCGCGCGCGCCGCCAGCTGGTGTCTGTGGACCGAGCCGGGGCGGACAAGCCGATGTCTCCCCCCCTCTTCGCGGCCGACGAGGCGGGGACGGTAAGGGCGTCCCGAACGGCGCTCACGCACACGCCGTCGCCGGTCGTGCTGCCGCAGCTCGCCGCGGCCCTGGCTTGCGCGGGCGGGGCTGCGGGTCCGGTGCGCGGCCGTGTCTGCGCCGACCTCCTGGCGCGCGTGCGCAGCGGAGCCCCGATCCGCGCCAACGCGGGCGGCGCAGCGCTCGTCGCCCGAGGCGACGCCGTGACGCTGACGCGCGAGCCTCCCCGCCGGGGCCGGGCGGCGGCCTGTGATCCCGCCTGGGTGCGGGGCCGCCTCGACCTCGCGCTGGGCCGCGCCGCGACCGAGGCTCAGCTCGCGTCGTAGACCAGGAACTGGTCGATCTTGCCGTCCTTGGTGGTGAACACCGACAGACGCAGCGTCTTGCCGCCCGCGCGCACGCGGTAGGTGTCGATGCTCATGCCGCCGCGCAGGCTGTGGCCGCGGGCGCTGAACGACACGGGCTCGCCCAGCGGCCCGAGGCTGCGGGCGTAGTCGGCGGTGGTCTGGGCGTCGAAGTAGAGGGCGCAGGCCTGCGTCATCTCGGCCTTGGACGGCGCCCCCGCCTGGACGGCGGCGAACACGCGGCGGGCCTGCGCCTCCGGCCCCTTGGGCGTGAGCAGAAGGTTCGCCACCGCGTCCGCGATGTCCGACGCGCCGGATGACGAGAAGGTGTTGACCGCCGTCGCCACCGCCACCCTGTCGTCGGGATAGATCAGGTTCTCGGAGGTGAAGCCCGCCCCCTCGCCCGAGTGCTCGATGACCTTGCGCCCGCCCCTGTCGGACACGAACAGCCCCAGGGCATAGCCGGTGTCGCGGCCGGAGTTCAGCTTGTAGGTGGTCAGCTCCTGCTCGTAGCTCACTGGCTTGAGCAGGGAGCGGTTGATCAGGCTGGCGTCCCAACGGGCGACGTCGGCGGCGGTGGTGGACATCTCGCCCGCCGCGTACAGCCAGTTGGCGCCCATGATCGGGGCGGGCCGCACGGGGCCGAGCGCGGCCTTCTGGTAGCCGGTCGCGTCCGCCGTCTCGGGGCTGGCCTGCGCGTCGATGTCGGCCACCTGCATGTGCAGGGGCGTGAACACCCGGCGCTTCAGGTAGCTGAACAGCGGCTCGCCGGCCGCCTTGGCGATGATCTCGCCGGCGATGACGTAGCCGGTGTTCGAATACTGCCAGTCGTCGCCCGGCGCGAAGTCGAGCGGCCGCTTGCCCCACTCGTCCATGATCGCGCGGGGCGTGGTGGGATGGGTGAACCGCTCCAGCACATAGTCCTGCGGCCAGTAGTCCGAGTAGCCGCTGGTGTGGGTGAGGAGCTGGCGCACCGTCACCTTGTCGGCGTCGGTCAGCTCGGGGAACCACTTGGAGACCTTGTCGTCGAGCGAGAGCTTGCCGTCCTCCTGCAGCAGCAGGGCCGCCGCCGCGGTGAACTCCTTGGAGACCGAGGCGATCTGGTAGCGGGTCGAGAGGGTGGCGGGCTTGGCCGGGCTGATCCGCGCCAGCCCGTAGGCCTTGGCGTAGGCCAGCTTGCCGTCCTGCACGATCGCCACGGAGGCCGAGGGCGTGTCGGTGGACTTGAGGATCGCCTGCACCGTCGCGTCGATGCGGGCGGCGAGCGCGGGGTCGATGTCCGCGCGGGCGGCGGGGGCGGCGGCGAGAAGCGCCGTGGCGGCGAGTGCGGAGAGCTTGAGCATGGCGCGACGCTAGCGCGACGCGGGCGAGGGGGTCCAGCCCACCTTCTCCTCCCTATGCGCAGCATGGGGAGGGGGACCGCGAAGCGGTGGAGGGGCCG
>CAZZZR010000237.1:0-3944 GCA_964658605.1 uncultured Caulobacter sp.
GGTGAACAAGGACCGGGCGTTCGACGTGATCGACGCCATGCGGCCGATCGCCGACGCGCATGGCTGCTCGGTGGCGCGGGTGGCGCTGGCCTGGCTCCTGACGCGCGACTTCGTCACCAGCGTGATCGTCGGGGCCAAGACGCCGGAGCAGCTGGTCGACAACCTGGGGGCCGCCGAGCTGGAGCTCTCGCCCGACCAGGTCAAGGTGCTCGACGAGGCGAGCGCGCTCCCGCCCGAATACCCCGGCTGGATGCTGGACCGCCAGGGCGGTGCCCGCGTGCCGGAGCCGTTCCGCAAGCAATGAGGCGGGCGGCCGCCCGCGCCGTTACCCCGATTTAACTCGACCTTCGCGCCCTGGTGCGTGCATTTCCATGGACGGCCTCGCCGACGACCGGCCGTGGGGGTGCGCGATGTCGCTGGCGTTGTCGACGGTGATCTACGAGTGGCGCCGCTACCTCGCCGCGGTGATCGCGCTGGCCTTCTCCGGCCTCCTGGTGCTGGCGCAGGTCGGCATGTTCACGGGGATCGGCAAGGCGTTCACCGCCACCATCGACCGCTCCCGCGCCGACATCTTCGTGCTGCCCTCCAGCTCCACCAGCCTGATGAATTCGGGCGGGCTGCCGCGGCGGGTGATGCCGCTGCTCTACATGAACCCGCAGGTGGTCGAGGTGGCGGACATGGACGGCGACGGCGCCATGTTCACCAACCCCAAGATGAAGAAGGACCCCGCCAAGAAGGGCGAGCGCAGCCGCGAGTACGTGCAGATCATGGCGGTGGACACCGAGCCCGGCTCCGTCACCCTGCCCACCGACTATCCCGAGTCCACGCGCCAGGCGCTGGCCCAGCCCTACACCATCGCCATCGACCGCACGGCCGTGTCTCGCCTGGGGGTCAAGCCCGGCGACATCGCCAGCCTGAACGGCAAAGAGGTGCGCGTGGGCGCGCTGCTGGACGGCTATCCGAACATGATGCAGCCCACAGTCGTGATGTCGCGCGCCACGCTGCGGCTCCTGGGGATGGCCTCGGTCGGCTCGCAGGTAGGACCGCTCTACGCCCGGCTGCGCGACCCGAGCCAGGCCGACCTCGTGCGGGACCAGCTGAACGCCAAGGCGCACGGCATGTACCGCGCCTGGACCAAGCCGGAGCTGGCCGCCGCGAACGACGCCTCCATGCTCAAGAACCAGTTCATCGGCATCATGCTGGGCTTCTCGGCGGTGCTGGGCCTCCTGATCGGGGTGGCGATCACCTCGCAGACGCTGCGCGGCGCGATCCTGGCCAACATCAAGGAGTTCGCCTCGCTGCGGGCGCTGGGCGTCTCCATGGGCTCGCTGCGGGTGATCGTGCTGGAGCTCAGCTTCTGGGTGGGCGTGGCGGGCCTGGGCGCGACCGCGGTGCTGTGCGCCGGCGTCAAGATGCTGGCGACGAGCGGCGGCGTGCCGATGGTCTTCCCCGCGAGCAATGTGGTCGCCACCGCCGTCTTCCTGCTGGCCATAGCCATCGGCTCGGGGATGATGTCGCTGGGCGTGCTGAAGAAGAGCCAGCCGGCGGACCTCCTGCGATGAGCGGCCCCTTGTCAGAACCGGACGCAGACCGCCGCACCGCGCTCAGCGGCTCAGGCCTCTACAAGGCGTTCAAGGTCGGTCGCTCCAAGATCGAGGTGCTGAAGCGGGTCGATTTTTCCGCCGACCACGGCGACCTGACGCTGGTGATGGGCCCGTCCGGCTCAGGCAAGTCGACGCTGGTGGCGGCGCTTTCCGGGCTGTTGCGGCCGGACGAGGGGCAGGTCACGGCGTTGGGCCAGGAGCTGTGGAAGCTCCCCACCGGCAGGATCGACCGCTTCCGCCTCGACCACTGCGGCTTCATCTTCCAGGGCTTCAACCTGTTCGCCTCGCTTACCGCGCTGCAGCAGGTGACGACGGTGCTGAAGTACACCGGCCTGGACCCGGCCGGCGCCCGCGAGAAGGCGACCGAGGCGCTGACCGAGGTGGGCCTCGGTCACCGGCTGAACCAGCGCCCCTCGGAGCTGTCAGGCGGCGAGAAGCAGCGGGTCGCCATCGCCCGCGCCCTCGCCAAGGCGCCCCAGCTGCTGTTCGCGGACGAGCCCACCAGCGCGCTCGACGGCGAGAACGGCCAGGTGGTGATCCGCCTCCTGCGGCGGGCGGCCAAGGAGCACGGGGCGGCGGTGATCTGCGTCACCCACGACCCCCGGCTGGAGGTCTACGCCGACCGGGTCATCCACATCGAGGACGGCCACATCCTCGACGACCACCGCCGCGACGCCCAAGAAGCCGGGGGGGAGCCCGAGGCCCATGCGCCCGCTCCCCGCCGCGAACCCGCCGCCGCCTGAGAGCCTGGAGTTCGCCTCGATGCTGAGTTTCCTCCGCCGCCGCTGGATGTGGGTGGCGCTGGTCGCGATCGTGCTGATCTCGGGGGGCGCCTTCTTCAGCCAGGCGGCCAAGGCCAAGAAGCTGAAGTCCGACCAGGCCGCCGCCGCCAAGAGCGTGAAGACCCCCTACTCCGCCTCGGCGTCCGGGAAGGTCGACGTCGAGGGCGGCATCATCCAGGTCGCGGCCCGCACCGCAGGCGTCGTGCGCGACGTCTATGTGCAGGAGGGAGACGAGGTCGCCAAGGGACAGGTGCTCGCGCGCCTGGAGGACGACCAGCCCAAGCTGAACGTCGCCAACGCCGCGGCCGCCGAGCAGCAGGCCCGCGCGCAGATCAACCTCCTGCAGGTGCAGAAGGCGACCGCGATGCGCGAGTACGCGCGCCTCCTCCCGCTCAAGGCCAAGGCGTTCGTCGCCGGCCAGGCGATGGACAAGGCGCAGGACGACATCCGCACCGCCGACGCCCAGATCGGCGCGCAGAACGCGGCGGTGAACACCTACGCCTCGGCGCTCAACACGGCCCGCTACCAGCTGGAGCTGACCAACGTGCGGGCGCCGACGGACGGTCGGATCGTGCGCCGCTACGCCAACCCGGGCTCCGGCGCCTCGACGCTGCAGGTGTCGAACATGTTCGACCTCGAGCCCAAGACCGATCGGATCGTGCGCGCCGAGATCATCGAGAGCGACATTCCGAACGTCTTCGTGGGCGAAGAGGCCGAAGTCGTGCCCGAGGCCGACCCGACCAAGGTCTACACCGCCAAGGTCAAGCGCGTGGCGGCCGTCTTCGGCGCGCGCAAGCTGCAGTCCGACGACCCCAGCGAGAAGACCGACGAACGGGTGGTGGAGGTGGTGCTGAGCCTTCAGTCCGGCGCGCCGCTGCTCATCAGCCAGCGGGTGCTGGTGAAGTTCATGAAGAAAGGCGAGGTCGCCGGAGCCAAGGCGGCGCCGGGCCCGGTCAAGAAAGCGGCTTGAGCCGTCGCGCCGTCAGCTCCGCCAGCGCAGCGTCGCGGGCTTCACGGGGTTCTCGAACGGACGGCCCTCCGCCCGCGCGCGCGACCACTCGCGCTTGAGCGCCTGGTACCACTTGGCCTGCCGGTCGGCGTCGTCGATCCACAAGAGCGGCGGGTCGTACTTCAGCCCCTGGTTCTGCAGGTTCACCATGTCGCCGTCCTGCTTCAGGAAGCGGCGGCTGGCGGCGCGGATCACCGGCTTGAGCAGGGTGAAGGCCCAGTGGTCGCTCCAGAACACCTGAGTGATCCGGGTCTTGGTCTCCGAAAGCGGCGTCAGGCAGGTCAGCGCCAGCACCTGCTTCTCGCCGACCCGGATGTGCTCCCAGCGCAGCCCCGGCAGGCGGAAGGTGATCTCCGTCACCGGCGCGCCGCCCAGGATCCTGTAGGCGTAGGAGTTGGATGACGGCGCGTGCGCGGCCATCGCAAACCCGTATTCGCGCGGCTCGAACGCCTTGGCCTTGTCGTGCATCGAGTGGCCCGAGCGCCACCACCATTGCTGGTGGACGTAGGGGCCGTGCGCCGGGTCCATCAGCCCGACGACCGCGTGGTC
>CAZZZR010000238.1:0-3903 GCA_964658605.1 uncultured Caulobacter sp.
CGGACGGTCGTGGGCTCCGGCTACGCCGCCATCTTCGCGCTGACCGCCGCCTCGCTCGCCGACGACCAGAGCCCGATCATGGACGATAAGGCGCAGGCCGCGACCGGCACCCCGAAGGCCGCGCCGCCGAACGGCTGAGTTTCCCCTGCGCGCGCTTGCGCCGCCCGGCCCCGCGCGCCACATCGGGCGCGACGCTCGCCCGGCAGGGGCGTGGAGGCCTTAGCCCGTGTTCATCCAGACCGAAGACACCCCCAACCCGCTGACGATGAAGTTCATCCCGGGCCAGGACGTCTCCCCCGGCGCCCCCCGCGAGTTCCGCACCGAGGACGAGGCCTGGGCCTCGCCGCTGGCGACCGAGCTGTTCGAGATCGACGGGGTGACGCGGGTCTATTTCGGCTCCGACTTCCTGACCGTCACCAAGCACGCGGGCGACGTCGACTGGCGGTCGCTGAAGGCGCCCGTGCTGGCCGCGATCATGGAGCATTTCGCCTCCGGCCAGCCGCTCTACCGCGGCGGTTCGACCGACGACGGCTCGGCCGCCCACGACGGCGCGGTCTATGAGGGCGACGCTGCGCAGATCGTGGCCGAGATCAAGGACCTGCTCGACACCCGCATCCGCCCCGCCGTCGCGCAGGACGGCGGCGACATCCTGTTCGACCGCTTCGACGCGGAATCGGGCGCGGTGTACCTGCGGATGCGCGGCGCCTGTTCGGGCTGCCCCTCCTCCGCCGCCACGCTCAAGGCGGGGGTCGAGACCATGCTCAAGCGCTACGTGCCCGAAGTGACCCGCGTGGAGCAGACGCTGTGACCGCGCCGCTCAGCGACGCCGCTCTCGACCAGCTGTTCCGCACTGCCCGCACCCGCAACGCCTGGGTGGACGAGGTCCTTCCGGAGTCCACGATCCGCGCGCTTTACGACCTCGCCGCGCTCGGCCCGACCTCGGCCAACAACAGCCCCGCTCGCTACGTCTTCGTCACCGGCGCGGAAGGCAAGGCCAGGCTCGGCCCGCTCTTGAGCGAGGGCAACCAGAAGGCCCTGGCCGCGCCGTGCATCGCCATCATCGGCTACGACCTCGACTTCCCCCGCCACATGGAGCGGCTGTTCCCGCACAACCTCACGGCCAAGCACTGGTTCGGGCCCGACACGACGTCGCCGCAGCGCATGGACGCCGCCTTCCGCAACGGATCGCTGCAGGGCGCCTACCTGATCCTCGCCGCGCGGGCGCTGGGGCTGGACTGCGGGCCGATGTCGGGCTTCGACGTGGACGGGGTGACGCGGGCGTTCTTCGCCGGCACGGACGTGCGGGCGAACTTCCTGTGCGCGATCGGCCACGGCGCGGACACGCCGTTCCCGCGCTCCCCCCGCCTGGCGTTCGACGAGGCCGCGCGGTTCGCCTGACGCCGTGATCACGCTCGCGATCGACACCTCGCTGGCCGCGGTGCAGGCGGCGGTGCTCGACGACGGCCGGCTCCGCGCGAGCCTGTCCGAGCCGATGGCGCGCGGGCACCAGGAACGCCTCGCCCCGCTCGTCGCCGAGGCGCTGGCGGGGGCGGGCGCGGCGCCGGGCGACATCGGGAAGGTCGCCGTCACGGTCGGTCCGGGCTCCTTCACCGGCCTGCGCGTCGGGCTGGCGTTCGGCAAGGCCTTCGCGCTGTCGCGGGGCGTTCCCTGCGTCGGCGTCGGTACGCTGGAGGCGCTGGCCGCCGCATTCCCGCGGGGCGCCGTCGCGGCCGCCATCGCCGCGCCGCACGACCGCGCCTATCTGCAACGCTTCAACGACGGCCATGCGCAGGGGCCGCCGCGCCTTCTGCCGCTCGCCGCCGCGCGCGAGGCGGCCGCGGGGGCGCGGATCGTGGGACCGGGCGCGCCGCTCCTGGAGGGGGACGAGACGGACGCTTTGGGCTGGCCCGACCTCGCCGCCTTCGCGCGCATCGCGGCCTGCGCGACCGCCGCTCCCGACCCGATCTACTTGCGCGAAGTGGGGATCGCGGAGCGCCGCGCGGCGGCCGCCGCGTGAGCCCCATCGCCACTGGTCCCGAGGGCGCGCCGGCGCTGGCCGCGATCCACGCCCAGGCGTTCGAACACCCGTGGGCCGCCGCCGCCTTCGACGAACTGCTGGCGAGCCCGGGCGTGTTCGCCCTGGCGATCGGCGACGACGGCTTCATCCTCGTCCGGCGGGTGCTGGACGAGGCGGAGGTGCTGACGCTCGCCGTGCTCCCGGCGCTTCGCCGAAGGGGCCTCGCCCGCACGCTGGTGGAGGCGGCGGCCGCCGTGGCGCGGCAGGCCGGAGCCGAAGCTCTCTGGCTGGAGGTGGCGGAGGACAACGCGGCGGCGATCGCCCTCTACGACGCCTGCAGCTTCGCGCCGGCGGGGCGCAGGCGGGGCTACTACGCCCGGACCGGAGCCGCGGCGGTCGACGCCCTGGTGCTCCGCCGGGACCTGAAGGCGCCGGCTTAACAGGCGGCGTCGGCGCCGCTATCCTGCACGCACCGTGATGAAGGACACCCCCTTGCACCGCCTCGAGAAGCTCTGCCTCGACAAGGGCATGCGCATGACCGAGCAGCGCCGAGTGATCGCGCGCGTGTTGTCGGAGGCGACCGACCACCCGGACGTGGAGGAACTCTACCGCCGCTCGTCCTCGGTGGACCCGCACATCTCGATCGCCACCGTCTACCGCACGGTGCGCCTGTTCGAGGACGCGGGCATCATCTCGCGCCACGACTTCAAGGACGGCCGCTCCCGCTACGAGGAGATGACCGAGGAGCACCACGATCACCTGATCGACATGAACACCGGCGAGGTGGTCGAGTTCGTGGACGAGGAGATCGAGCGCCTGCAGGAGGCGATCGCGCGCCGCCTCGGCTATCGCCTGGTCGCGCACCGGCTGGAGCTGTACGGCATCCGGTCGGACGCGAAGGACAACTGAGGGCGCGGCGACGCCCGACCGCCCGACCGCCTTCCTATCCGCTAGGCTCCGGCGTGAGCATCGCCATCCCCGTCCGTCAGGCCGCCACGTCCGCGCGCGTCGCCGGGGGAAGCACGCGGACGCGGGAACCGGGGGCGACCTCCAGCGCGGCCATCGCAGCCTCGTCCAGGTGCAGGACGCCGTCGGCGACCGCCGCGTTCGCGGCGGCGGCGCGGAAGCCTAGGCCGGAGCCGGCGGCGAGGAGGCGACGCGCGGCGGGCGGGGCTGCGGGATCGGCGACGCGGACCGAAAGGTCTACGCCCTCGCGCACGGTGCGCAGGTCGTCGATGTCGGCGAAGAGGGTGGGGCCCCCGTCGAAGATGTCGACGTAGCCTTCGTCGCGGAAGCCCTCCTGCTTCAGCATGGCGAGCGCGCGACGGCCGTCGTCGTGGGGGCGGCCGAGCGCCTCCTGCGCCGCCTGGGGCAGCATGGAGACGTAGATGGGATAGCGGGGGCCGAGGTCGGCGATGAACTGGTTGCCTTCCACCGCATTGGTGCGATCGGCCTCGTCGAAGTCCATGGCGTAGAAGCGGCGGCCGATCGCCTCCCACACCGGGCTGTTGCCCTCGGCGTCCTGCCAGCCACGCAGTTCCGCCATCACCCGGCGGCCGAACCATTCGCGGTGCAGCGCGATGAAGAGGTAGCGGCTGCGCGCGGTCAGGGCGCCGACCGCGTGGCCGCGCGCGGCGGGATCGACGAACAGGCCGCCGACCTCCACCTCGCCGTCGAAGTCGTGCACGAGGTTGAGCAGGCGCTGCGGGATCACGCGCCGCATGGCGTGGCTCTTCTGCGCCTGTCGGGTGATGCGGTAGCTGCAGAACGGCCACTCGGCGCCGACGCGCGCGAAGATGCAGCCGGTGCCGACGATGCGGCCGTCCAGCTCCGTGATCAGCAGGATGGGCGCCCCCTCCTCCCGCGCGACCGGATCGGCGAGCGCG
>CAZZZR010000239.1:0-3885 GCA_964658605.1 uncultured Caulobacter sp.
GCGTGGGGAAGGCGCACGCCACCGCGTCCACCTGCGGCGCCAGCCAGCGGTTGACGCGGCCGAGGACCGCGTTCTGCTCGTGCACCACCGTCGGGATGCGCCGCCCCCGCGCCGCCAGCAGCGCGGGCAGCGACGGGTAGCCGCCGAAGCCGACCACCACGGCGGGCCTCAGCCGCCGGAAGGCCTTGCGGGCGGACGCGACGCCGAGCGCGATCTTCAACCCTCCGCGGGCCATGCCGACGAGGTCGCCGCCCTTGAAGGTCGCCGCCTCCAGCGCCAGCCGCTCCTCGGCGGGGAAGTGGGCGGCGTATTGTGCGCCCCTCGCGTCGGTGGCGAGCACGATGCGCCAGCCGCGGGCGGCGAGCTCCCGCGCCAGCGCCTCGGCCGGGAACAGGTGTCCGCCCGTGCCGCCCGCCGCGACGACAGCGACGCGGCCCGGGCCAGTGCTAGGCTCCGACATGGCCCCCGACTGATGTCCGTTGCAGCTGCCTTACCAGATGCCCTGAGCTATCAAAGACAAAGCTAACAGACCGAGCTGAAGAAGATCCCGTCAGTCCATTGGCTTGGCTGTGCATCCATAAAAGCAGGTAGTTTCCGTTCGCCATGACGGAACGAGCGTTCGGCGGCCCAAGCTTCGCAACAACTTCCGTCTCAGTCATCCCTGGCTGGAGAGACGCAGCCACAGCCGGATCGTAAGCGGTGCCCAAGCTCGCGCAGCCGCCAAGACCCAAAGCGAGGCTTAGCAAGATGACTTTGTACAAAGTGCTTCCTTCTTCGCTCAAGGCAGCGCCGCGCCCGCCCGCGCGGGGCCCTCGAAGCCGGCGTAGGCGCCCGGCCGGCGGCGCACCAGGGCCAGCGCCAGGCCCATGGTCAGCCCCATGGCCAGCATGGAGGAGCCGCCGTAGCTGATGAAGGGAAGCGTCATGCCCTTGGTCGGGATCAGGTTCAGGTTCACGCACACGTTGATGAGCGTCTGCTGCCCCAGAAGCACGAAAAGCCCGCTCGCCGCCACCTGTTCGAACGGGTCCGACAGCTTCATCGCCTTGTACAGCCCCCGCGCCACCACCAGCAGGAACACGCTGATCAGCGCCAGGGAGAAGACGTAGCCGTACTCCTCGGCGGCGACCGAATAGATGAAGTCGGTGTGCAGGTCGGGCACGTGGCGCTTCATGATCCCCTCGCCCGGACCGACGCCGAGCAGGCCGCCGTGCGCGATGGCCTCGGCCGCCTTGTCGACCTGGTGGGTGTCGGCCTTCTCCGGCGACAGGAACTTGTGGAAGCGCGCGGCGACGTGGCCGAAGGCGAAGTAGATGGCGACGAAGCCCGAGAGCGCCACGCTCGCGAGGATGGCGATCCACTTCATCGGCACGCCGGCCATGAAGAAGCAGGCGCCGAACGCCACTGTCACCAAGACCGTCTGGCCCACGTCCGGCTGCGCCAGCAGCAGCGCCACCGCCACCCCGTAGAGGCCGAAGGCGATCGAGACGCCGGGCACGCCCTGGCCCTTGCGCGCCTCGGCGAACATCCAGCTCGCCAGCACGATCAGGGCGGGCTTCATGAACTCGGACGGCTGCAGCGAGAAGCCGCCGATCTGCAGCCACCGCTCCGCCCCCTTGGCCGAGTGGCCGATCACCGGCAGCACCAGCATGATCAGGATGGCGATCGCATAGGTGAAGAAGGCCACGCGCCGCACCCCGCGCGACGACAGGATCGACGTGCCGACCAGGATCGCCAGACCCAGGGCGCCGAACAGGCACTGGCGCACCGCGAAGTGGAACGGGTCGTGGTAGCCCGTCCGCGCCGCGGCCGCCGGGCTCGACCCGAATGACAGCGCGACTCCCACGCCGATCAGAAGCACCAGGGCACCCAGCAGCAGCCGGTCGGTCGTCCACCACCACATCCCCAGCCGCGAGCGGTCGGTGCGGGCGAAGGCGTGCGGCGCGTAGGTCGTGGCCATGGGCGGGCGGTCCCGGCGGCGCGCAGGGCGCCGGCGTGTCGACAAGGAGCGATTCCCGGCCGCGAAGCCGAGCCCGCCATCGATCGGCCCCTCATGGTTAAGCGCAGGTTGCTCAGGACGGAAAAGTCCGCAATCGGGCGGCCTCGTTCCGACTCGCGTCCCCCGCTAGGCTCAGGCCGCGCCATGACATCCCCGCCTCGCGAGAGCCCGCTGCAGCGCCTGTTCCTCGGCCGCTTTCCGGCCAAGGGCGTGGTGTGGTTCTCCGTGCCCGGGGGCCAGCCGCTGTACGCCGCGGGATCGCCGGCCGACGCCCTCTATCTCGTGCGCAGCGGACGGCTGGCGGTGACGCAATCGTCAGAGGGGCGGGCGCCCCAGGTGCTGGGCATCGTCCGCCCCGGCGAGCCGGTGGGCGAGATGGCGCTGATCGCCGGCACCCACCACACCTCCACCGTGGTGGCGCTGCGCGACAGCGAGGTTCTGGCGCTGCCCCGCGAGCAGTTCCTCATCGAGGCGCGGCGGCGGCCGATGCTCCTGGCCGAGCTGGCGCGCCTCTCGATGCTGCGCGCGCGCATGAACGCCCGCACCGCGACCGACGGCTCCAGCCACGCCGGCGAGCCGACCGTGTTCGGCTTCCTGGGACTGGTCGACGCCGCGGCGGTGCGAGGGGTGGCCGAGCGGCTGGCGCGGCGTCTGCGCGGTTCGGGCCTGACCGTGGCCGTGGTCGGGGGCGAGGCGCTGCGCCAGTCCAGCGAATGGTTCTCCGCCCTGGAGCAGGCGCACGACATCGTGTTGCTGGCGGCGGAAGCGCAGGAGGCGGAGTGGCGGCGCGTGTGCGCCCGCCAGGTCGACCAGCTCTTCCTCGTGGCGCGCCAGGGGGTCGCCCCCTCCCCCGACGCGCGGCTCCGGGCGGACGAGGCGGCGATGCCCAACCGCCCGGTGGAGCTGATCCTGACCCGAGCCGGCGACGCGGCCCGCACCATGCAGGCGCAGGGCTGGCTGGACGTGCTGGGCTGCGGCAAGCTGCACCAGCTGCGCGACGGGTCGGAGGTCGATCTCTCGCGCATGACCCGGCTGCTCACCGGACGCGCCGTGGGCCTCGTGCTCTCAGGCGGCGGCGCGCGGGCCTACGCCCACGTGGGCGTGCTGCGGGCGCTGCGCGAAGGGGGCGTGCCGGTCGACCAGATCGGCGGCGCCTCCATGGGGGCGATCGTGGGCGCGGGCGTCTGCCTGGGCTGGGACCCGCACGAGCTCGACGCCCGAATGCGCTCCGCCTTCGTCGCCTCCAACCCCGTGGGCGACATGGCGCTGCCGATGATCGCGCTCAGCGGCGGCCGGCGGGTGAAAATGCGCCTGAAGGAGCACTTCGAGGAGGTGGAGTTCGCCGACCTCGACCTCCCCTTTTTCTGCGTCTCGTCCAACCTCACCAGCGGGCTGCCGCAGGTGCACGACAGGGGGATCGTGCGGCACGCGCTGCGCGCCTCCTGCGCCCTGCCGGGCATCATGCCGCCTGTCGTGGTGGACGGCGAGGTGCTGGTCGACGGCGGCGTGCTGCGCAATCTGCCCACCGACATCATGCGCGAGCGCTGCCGCGGCCCCGTCGTCGGCGTGGACGTCGCCCTGACCGAGGACCTCTCCGCCGCCGACATCGAGAGCCCGCCGTCGCTCTGGCGCTTCCTGGCGTCGGGCGCGTGGAAGCGGGGACCGCCGCTGGTGTCGCTGCTGATCCGCTCGGCGACCGTGACCACCCACCGGGAGTTCGCCGCGGCGCGCGAGGCGTCCGACATGCTGATCGCGCCCATGATCGACGGCGTCGGCCTGCAGGACTGGAAGCTCTACGACCGCGCGGTGGAGGCCGGCTACCGCTCGGCGAGCGAGGCGCTGGAGAAGCTCGACCGCCCGCTGACCGACCTGCGCCGCCCCCGGGAGAC
>CAZZZR010000240.1:0-3880 GCA_964658605.1 uncultured Caulobacter sp.
AACAACCAGGGCAACGTTGTGATCTCCGGGACGGCCGCGGCGGTCGAGCGCGCGATCGCCCGCGCCAAGAAGTTGGGCGCGCGCGCGATCCCGCTGAACGTCTCCGCCCCCTTCCACTGCCCCCTGATGCAGCCCGCCGCCGACGAGATGGCCGCGGCGCTGGCCGAGGCGCACGTCGGCCAGCCGGGCGCGCCTCTGGTGGCCAACGTCACGGCGCGGCCGACCTCCGACCCGGCCGAGATCAAGCGCCTCCTGGTCGAGCAGGTCACCGGCCGGGTGCGCTGGCGCGAGAGCGTGGAGTTCATGGCGGGGGAGGGCGGGGTCACCCGGTTCGTGGAGGCGGGCGCCGGCAAGGTGCTCACCGGCATGATCAAGCGCATCGCGCCCGACGCCGAGGCGCTCGCGCTGAACACGCCGGCCGAGCTGGAAGCCTTCGCGGCCTCGCTGTAACGGCCGCCGCCGCCTGACGAACGCTGGAGACCGCGATGCCGCATGAACAGGCGAACGTGCGCACCGCCGACGGCGAGTGTCCGTGCCACGTCCTCACGCCGGCCGGCGAGGGATCCTGGCCCGCCGTCATCTTCTACATGGACGCGGGCGGCGTCCGGCCCGCCGTGGTCGGCATGGCGCAGCGGTTGGCGGACGCCGGCTATGTCGTCCTCCTGCCCGACCTCTTCTACCGGTACGGCCCCTACGGCCCGTTCGTGCCGAAGGAGGTCTTCGCGGGGGATTTCCGCAAGATCCTCGGTCCGCTGATGGCCACCACCGGCAACGACAAGGCGGCGCAGGACACCGGCGCCTTCCTCGCCTACCTCGACACGCGCGTGGACGTCGCGGGTGAAGCGGTCGGGGCGGTCGGCTTCTGCATGGGCGGAGGCATGGCGATCACGGCGGCGGGCGCCTATCCCGAGCGGTTCGCCGCGGTGGCGAGCTTCCACGGCGGGCGCCTCGCCACCGACGAGCCGACGAGTCCCCACCTCGTCGCGCCCCGACTGAAGGCGGAGCTCTACGTCGCGGCGGCTGAGGACGACGGCAGCTATCCGCCGGAGATGGCCGAGCGCTTCGAGGCGGCGCTGAAGGCGGCGGGCGTGCGCTATGAGGCCGAGACCTATCCCGCCGCTCACGGCTGGATGAAGCCGGACTTCCCGGTCTACGACGAGGCCTGCGCGGAGCGCGGATGGGCGGCGATGCTGGCGCTGTTCGATCGCGTGTTGCACGCGGGCCTGCGGCCTGCGGCCTGATCCCACAAAAGGAGACCTCGGGCATGTTCGACCTCACCGGGCGCACGGCGCTCGTCACCGGCGCCACCGGCGGCATCGGCGGCGCGATCGCCCGCGCCTTCCATGCGCAGGGGGCGCACGTCGTGCTCTCGGGGACCCGGGAAGCGGTGCTGGAGGAGCTGGCGGCGGAGCTCGGCTCCCGCGCCTCCGTCGCCGCCGCCAACCTGTCCGATCCGGGGGCGGTGGACGGCCTGGTCGCCGCCGCCGAGGCCGCTGCGGGCTCACCCCTCGACATCCTGGTCGCCAACGCGGGGGTGACCAGGGACGGGCTGCTGCTCCGCATGAAGGACGAGGACTGGGAGACGGTGCTGCGGGTGAACCTCGACAGCTACTTCCGCCTCAGCCGCGCCGCGCTGAAGGGCATGTTCAAGCGCCGCCAGGGTCGGATCATCGGCATCACCTCGGTGGTGGGCGTGACGGGCAACCCGGGGCAGGCCAACTACGCCGCCTCCAAGGCCGGGATGATCGGCTTCTCCAAGTCGTTGGCCGCGGAAGTCGCCTCGCGGGGCGTGACGGTGAACACCGTGGCACCCGGCTTCATCGCGAGCCCCATGACCGACGTGCTGAACGAGGCGCAGCGCGCCGGCGCCCTGGCGCGCATCCCGGCCGGACGGCTGGGGGAGGGGGCCGAGATCGGGGCGGCCTGCGTCTACCTGGCCAGCGACGAGGCCGCCTACGTCACCGGCCAGACCCTGCACGTCAACGGCGGCATGGCGATGATCTGAAATCCTCCGGCCCTTCCACAGCCCGCTTTGCGGCGCTCCGAACGGTGTGCTAGCGAGGAGTCGAGTGCGGAAGGGACCGGCGACGGCCTCTCCGCGGGGCTGCGGGCGAACCGTTTCGCCGGCGCCGCTTTCCCTAACCGGCCGCGCCCTCCTCGCGCGGCCCACGAGACGAGAACAGGGTCGACCATGTCCGATATCCTCGAACGCGTTCGCAAGATCGTGATCGAACACCTCGACGCCGACCCGGAGAAGGTGACCGAGAAGGCCAGCTTCATCGACGACCTCGGCGCCGACAGCCTCGACAACGTCGAGCTGGTCATGGCCTTCGAGGAAGAGTTCGACATCGAGATCCCCGACGACGCCGCCGAGCACATCCAGACCGTGGGCGACGCGGTGAAGTTCATCCAGGAGCGCACCGGCCAGCAGTGAGCCGGGCCGCCGCAGGGCGGTCTCCGCAAGACCTCGGGGGCGGGTGGGCGCAGGCCCGCCCGCCCCTCCTGCTTTCGACTCTTCCGCCACAGTGTATGGTCGGAGGCCTTCTCCGCCGCAGCAGCCTGGGATTCGCATGCGTCGCGTCGTCGTCACCGGCCTCGGCCTGATCACGCCCCTGGGCGCGAACGTCGAGACCAGCTGGGCGAACATCCTGGCCGGCAAGTCGGGCGCCGGCCGCATCACCGCCTTCGACGCCACCGGCTGGGCCTGCGAGGTCGCCTGCGAGGTGCCCCGCATGGACGGGCGCGGCGGCGGCGGCCCGGACGTGCCCGGGAGTTTCGACCCCGAGGCGGCCATGAGCGCGCGCGACCGGCGCCGCGTCGACGACTTCATCCTCTACGCCATCGCCGCCGCCGACGAGGCGGTGCGGGACTCGGGCTGGCTGCCCGAGGCCAAGGAGGACCGCGAGCGCACGGGCGTGCTGATCGGCTCCGGCATCGGCGGGCTGAACACCATCTACGAGACGGCGCTGGAGCTGGCCGAGAAGGGTCCCCGCCGCGTCAGTCCCTTCTTCGTGCCGTCGGCGCTGATCAACCTCTCGAGCGGCCACGTTTCCATCCGCTACGGCTTCAAGGGGCCGAACCACGCGGTCGTCACCGCCTGCGCCACCGGCGCGCACGCCATCGGCGACGCCACGCGCCTGATCAAGTACGGCGACGCCGACGTGATGGTCGCGGGCGGCTCGGAGGCGTGCGTCGGCAAGCTCGGCGTCGCGGGCTTCATCGCCTGCCGCGCGCTCACCACCGGCTTCAACGAGACGCCGCAGAAGGCCAGCCGCCCCTACGACAAGGACCGCGACGGCTTCGTGTTGGGCGAGGGCGCCGGCGTGGTGGTGCTGGAGGAGTACGAGCACGCCAAGGCGCGCGGCGCGAAGATCTACGCCGAGGTGGCCGGCTACGGCCTCTCGGGCGACGCCTACCACATCACCGCCCCGGCGTCGGACGGGGCGGGCGGCTTCCGGGCGATGAAGGCGGCGCTCAAGGACGCGGGCGTCGAGCCCGGCCAGATCGACTACATCAACGCCCACGGCACCTCGACACCGCTCGGCGACGAGATCGAGCTGGGCGCCGTCGAGCGGATGCTGGGCGACTCCGCCGCGGGCGCGACCATGTCGTCCACCAAGTCGGCCATCGGCCACCTCCTGGGCGCGGCGGGCGCGGTGGAGGCGGCCTTCACCTGCCTCGCCATCCGCGACCAGGTCGCGCCGCCGACGATCAACCTCGACAACCCCTCGGTCGAGACGGCCATCGACCTCGTGCCGCACGTCAAGAAGCCGATGAAGATCGACGTGGCGCTCTCCAACAGCTTCGGCTTCGGCGGCACCAACGCCTCGCTCGTGTTCAAGCGCCTGCCGTGACCGTCGCGCCGGGCTCGGGAGGACTG